>VBAU01000210.1:0-5550 GCA_005883855.1 Bacteroidota bacterium | reverse complement strand
AACATATAAAGCCGTCCCTTCGCGGCACTTTCTTAAAAGAAATACACTCCTTGTCACTGCCAGGTGCTGTAGTTATCGTTTCTCTGCCTCGCCTGAAAAAAAGGCTTACTTCAAGAGTAAATAACAGTTTACGAAAACGAGTTACCCAACATTTTTCTTATTTTATATCAAGGGAAGAACATCCTTACCCGATACCAACAACTCAACACTTAAAAAAATTAATGGACGGTTTTTTTGCAATCTTAAAATTTAAAGAAACGTTATTCACGGATTATTATGTCCTGAGAAAAATCTAGAAATGCTTTTTTACAGTCATACCATTACTCCTCGCCTAAAATACATAAGTGATTTTATAGGATCCCAGGTGCTCGGTGAGCCATTTCAATTAACCAGTGATAAGAACTTTTTTATTCAACACGAGGGAGAAAAACTTAGTTATGATAAGGAAGCGAATACGGATTCTAAATTTCACATCGAGCCTTGCGGGCTACTGTTTGAAACCGGAGTGATGGAACATGCAATCAAATGGTTTGAGGTGAACGGCTCTCGTGAAGACAAAAGCTATAAAGCATTTTTCAAAACTGCTGGCGACTATCCCTTCGACATTTTTGCCGCGAGCTTTTATTTGTTGAGCCGTTATGAGGAATACCTCCCCCATCAAAAAGATATTTATGGCCGCTACGCTCATCAAAACTCGCTGGCATTTAAAGAAAATGTTCTGCACCTGCCATTAATAAATATATGGATTGAGCATTTCAAACAAGCACTGCAAAATAAATTCCCTGCACTAAAAACGCATCGGCCATCCTTTACTTTTCTGCCAACATATGATATTGACGAGGCCTTTTCTTATAAACACAAACAGTTCTGGAGAACAATTGGAGGAATGGCCAGATCGGCACTCAAAGGCCAGTGGTCATCACTCGCTAACAGAATAAAAGTTTTATTTGGCAGCGCGAACGATCCATTTAACAGTTTTGAATGGATGGACCGGCTAAACCAACAATTTCAACTTAAGCCCATATATTTTTTTCTTGTTGCTGATAAAATAGGCAAATATGATAAAAATATTTTGCCGTCGAAGAGGGCAATGCAGGATCTGATCCAACAGCACAGCAATCGATATTCAATCGGTATTCACCCATCCTGGCAAAGCGGTGATGACATCGAAAAATTGAAAGAAGAAATTTTGAGACTCGGCCAGATAAGCGGTAAGCGCATTCTCACTTCTCGCCAACATTTTATTCGCTTCACGTTACCGGACACCTATCGCCGTCTTTGTGACTTTGGAATTGAATCTGATTTTTCGATGGGTTATGGAACCATAAACGGCTTTCGTGCCTCGGTGGCGTCTCCGTTCCACTGGTACGACCTGCAAAGAGAAGAACCGACTAAACTGTTGCTCTTCCCTTTTTGCTTTATGGAAGCGAATTCATTCTTCGAACAAAAGTTTTCTCCTGCGCAGGCATTTGAAGAATTGAAGCATTATCACCAGGTCATAAAATCTGTGCAAGGAACATTAATCACCATCTGGCACAACACTTTTCTAGGCACAAGTAAGTTATTCGAAGGATGGAAGGATGTTTACCGACAGTTTCTCACATTCATGCAGTCCTAAACTCCCTCTGTCTCTGGCATTCCCGGTGAAGGCGTTTTATATGCTTTGTTGACGAGATAAACCCCAAACAAAGTGACCAGGCCACCTACCGCAATAAAAACGGTGAGCTTTTCAGAAAATATCAGCCACCCCAGCAAGACGGCAACGATAGGATTTATGTATGCATATAAGGAAGTTTGTTCCGCAGAAAGATTTTGCAAAGCATATAAATAAGCAATGAAAGAAATTACCGATCCGAAAACCACCAGATACCCAATCGCCGCCAACGATTGCCACGGAATGGCGGAGTAGGCAACCGCCTGGCCGGTAAGGTTTGTAAACAATAGTAAGAAAAGTCCTGAGATCAACATTTGCAAACCCAGGCTGAAATACGGATTAAAACTTGCAGCTTGTTTCTTGGTGTACAAAGTACCAAAAGCCCAACTCCATGTCGCGATCACTGACAAGATGATCCCAAATCGAAAATCTTTATTGAAAAAATCATGCAAGTGCTCATAGAAAATTATACACACTCCTGCGAAGCCAATAATAAGTCCGGTGACGGGCTTCCAGGAAATCGTCGACTGCGACCCAAATAAACTAATTACCACCAACCACAGTGGAAAGATGGCAGCAATGATCGCAGCGAGCCCAGCAGAAATATACTTAACGCTCCATGTGGTTAACCCGTTGCTCAACAAGAAATTCAAACCGCTCAGCACGAGAATCGCTATCCATTCTTTCCGTTTCGGCAAAGGAAGTTTTTTTATCAAAAAGTATACGACATAACACGAGCCGCCGAGAAATTGGCGGATGCCTGCCAGCTGAAGTGCCGGCATGTATTTGACACCTTGCTTGGACGCGAGCCAAGTAGTACCCCAGAAAAAACAAACAAGTGATAAAGCGAACAACGCCTTCGCCCGCCTTCCTTTTTTGTGAATCGTCAAAGGATTTAGAACGGACAGCTGTTTAAACGAATCACCTGTCTGGGTTAACGTTTTATTTATATCGAAAATGGCCATCCTAATTTAGCCTCTACCTGATGTGAGCTATATTTCGCGCTAGTCAGTCGTGAGGTATTTTTAATTTTCGCATGATTCAGGCATCACCTCTCACCTTTCACTTTTCACGACTCACCATGACGTTCTCAATGCCTAAAATGTCTCATCCCCGTCATCACCATCGCAAGATTATTTTCTTTGCAGTAATCGATTGAATCCTTATCCCTGACGGAACCACCGGGTTGAATGAACGCTTTGATGCCTGCTTCATGACCCATTTTCACGCAATCATTAAATGGGAAAAAGGCATCACTAGCGAGTACAGCACCCTTCAAGTCAAAATTGAATTGCTTTGCTTTTTCGATCGATTGCCTCAGTGCATCTATGCGACTGGTTTGACCACAACCTTTTCCAAGCAGTTGTTTGTCCTTCACCAGGGCAATTGCGTTACTTTTTAAATGCTTGCAGACGAGATTCGCGAACACCAAATCTTCCTTTTCTTCTGCAGTTGTGTTTCTTCCACCCTGCTCCTTCCATTCCAGGAAATTTCCTTCATCGATCGTTTGTATCAGTTCACCGTTAAGTAATGACTTATGCATTTCCATGACCACATTCTGGGGGATAGGATCTTCTTCCTTGGGCTGCATCTGGAGCAGGATGCGATTCTTCTTTGATTGCAGAATTTCCAGCGCCGTTTTTTCAAACACAGGCGCCAGCAAAACTTCAAAAAATATTTCATTGATAGCGGAGGCCGTTTCTTGATCGATCAGGCTATTTGTTATCAACACGCCCCCAAATGCACTTTCGGGGTCACCGGCAAGTGCGCGCTTCCACGCATCTACTGTTGTATCTCTTGAAGCAACACCGCAAACATTTGTATGTTTTATGATAGCGAGTGTGCGCAATGAATTTTCGGAAGCAATGGGAAATTCACGAATCAATTGAATCGCAGCGTCAATATCAACCAGGTTATTATAAGAGATTTCCTTACCATGCAATTGCGTAAATATCTCGTCGAGGTTCCCTCTAAATGAAGCTTGCTGATGCGGGTTCTCACCATAACGCAAGGTTTTTATTTGACCTTGATCAGTAACATTGTTTTCCCCGCGAAAGTAATTACTGATCGCCATGTCATATCGTTTGACAATGTCAAAAGCTTTTGCAGCAAATTTTTTTCTTTGCTGCAAATTCGTCTCACCATTTTGTGCTCTTAATATTTTTCCTAACTCGGAGTAATCCTCTTTCGATGCTACCACAGTTACATCTTTGAAATTTTTAGCGGCACCGCGGATCATCGATGGTCCACCGATGTCAATCTTTTCAATGATCAACCTTTCATCGTTGGTTGATGCGACTGTTTCTTCAAAGGGATAGAGATCAACAATCACTAAATCGATCTCCGGAATATGAAATTGCGCCATTTCTTTCACATCCGTTTCATTATCTCTTCTTCCAAGTATTCCACCAAACACCGACGGATGCAGAGTTTTAACCCTTCCACCAAGAATGGAAGGATAAGAAGTAAGGTTTTCGACAGGAATAACCGGGATACGGAGGTCCTCAATATATTTCTGCGTACCACCCGTTGAATAAATCGTAACACCAAGATCGGAAAGCAATTTCACGATGGGTTGCAGCCCGTCCTTATAAAAAACAGATATCAGCGCAGTGCGGATTTTTTTACTCATCTTATTCGATTTGAATGATCATGCCACGGCATTTACCGTGGCATGTCGTTAGGGAGGCAAATCTACTTTAATTCAACCTCATCACAAAAGCACCTTTTTCTGTTACGTTGTGATATGGTATGTGAAGGATGTCGCAATCTTTTATCCAATACTTTATTTTTCCCAAAGAAGCAGATCCATCAAAAACCACCTGTCGAATTTCAAGAGTCTTTGACAGCTTCTGCAAATAAATTTTCGGATTTTTTGAGATCACTAATACATCAACCAGGATTCTTTTGCTACAGCTATCAAATGCTAAATCGTCGTCGGCCAGCAAAATTTTCTTTGAACCAAACTCGATGAAATGATTGGCGTGGAAAAAGTTTGGAAATTGATCAGCCGGTGTGACACGATACAAAGTATGCGATGGCTTTAAGTGAACATTCCTGGTGAAATCGTTTGCAAGCAATTCGCTGTCCCCAATGAAAAAGTAATTTCTCCCGTTGATTACATCAATAGCCTGGTGTTTAGGGATATTGTAAACGATCAGCGTTTGTTGCTGATCGGATCGGTACAATGAAACTGACCGGAGAACACAAAATACCAGTAGGGCCATTGTCGCAGGCCATACCCAAAATCTTTCCTTTGCGAGTAACCAGGATGCGAATGCAGCGATCATGAGAATTATCAATGTCGCCTGGGCGAAATTGATTTGCAGTCCTTCCCATAAAGAATAAGGAAAAGATTCAACTCGTTCGATATAAAAATTCATGAGCGAAATGAGCCATGACAAGATTTTACCCGAGATAAAACCAATGAATGGAACCATTGATACAGCGCAGAGAAAAATTTCCCCGAGAACTATAATACTTGACAAGGGAACAGCTACCAAATTGCTCAGCAAAAAATAAGTAGGGAATTGATGAAATTGGTAAATACTAAAAGGAGTCGTGAGTAATTGCGCAGCAATACTAATGGCGTTCAATTTCCATATAGAATCAAAAACCTTATTTTTTATGTAAACCCAGTTGTAGATAGGTTTCATGAAAATTACGATACTCAACACTGCCGAATAAGAAAGTTGAAATCCGACGTCCCAAAGCCAAAAGGGATTTACACAAAGCAAAACAAAGGCAGAAAATGCGAGGGAGTTGTAAATAGATGTTTTTCTTGAAAGACATTCGGCCAGGACTATGCAAGTGAACATTACTGCCGAGCGTAGTACAGAAGGTTGAGCCCCCGCAATCAAACTGAATAGCCATAGCCCGACAATGATCATCATCGG
>VBAU01000209.1:9041-9513 GCA_005883855.1 Bacteroidota bacterium | reverse complement strand
GCGCAAAAACATATGGACTGAGCAATATTGCGATTGCAGTCAGCGACCTGGATCAAACGTTGGCTTTTTATAAAAAGGTTTTCGATGTACAAGTGATGTATCACAAGGATAGTTTCCTGCAGTTTACTACGCCCGGCTGCAATGATATCATCGTGTTTGAAATGAAAACAGCCGACTATGGCCAAACCGGTGGCATCGCTCACTTCGGATTCCGATTAAGAAATGCAGAAGATATAGACGAGATGGCGAGAAGAGTTAGCGAGGCCGGTGGAACGATAATCGAAAAGGGAGAATTTGTTCCCGGCGAACCTTACCTATTTTTTAAAGACCTCGACGGTTACGAAGTGGAGATAGCATATGAATTGATCCCCGACTAATTGTCAATCCAAAAACAGTCCTGGCAAACTGGAATCGGTCGCCAAAAGTGTATGACATCCTGCAAGGCCAGCAACAGAACAAATCATCAAACTAT
>VBAU01000209.1:0-9011 GCA_005883855.1 Bacteroidota bacterium | reverse complement strand
TGCCCAAAGCCTGGACTGATTACCTTGAAACGAATAAGGACCGTTTTCTGAACGAGATGCTTGATCTTTTACGAATTCCCTCCGTCAGCGCAAAGAGCGAGCACAAAGCCGATATGCAAAGGTGCGCTGAGTTAGTGAAGCAACGACTGTTAGATGCCGGTTGCGACAGGGCGGAAGTGATGACTACGGATGGACATCCTGTTGTGTTTGGAGAGAAAATAATCGACACGTCTAAGCCCACTGTTTTGGTGTATGGTCACTACGATGTTCAACCAGTCGAACCGTTGGAACTTTGGCACAGCGGCCCTTTTGAACCTACGATCAAAGATGGTAAAGTGTATGCAAGAGGAAGTGCCGACGATAAGGGCCAGTTTTATATGCATGTAAAAGCGCTCGAGACGATGGTGAAGACAAAAACCATGAGCACCAACATAAAATTCCTGATAGAAGGTGAAGAAGAAGTTGGATCTCCCAGTCTTGGAAAATTTGTTGCGGGAAACAAAGACCTTCTTAAAGCTGACGTAATTCTTATTAGTGACAGTGCCATGTTCAGCATGGAAACACCATCGTTGGATATTGGTGTTCGTGGCTTAAGTTACATTGAAGTGGAGGTAACGGGCCCTAATCGCGATCTTCATAGTGGCACTTACGGAGGCGCAGTTGCTAACCCAATAACAATACTTTGCGAGATGATCGCCCGTTGTCACGACAAGAAAAATCACATTACCATTCCTGGTTTTTATGACGACGTAGCAGAGCCCACAAAAGAAGAGAAAAGACTATTGAAGAAGGCACCTTTTAATGAGCAGGCATACAAGGATGAGTTGGGTGTAAAAGAATTATGGGGCGAAAAAGGATTTACTACACCGGAAAGAACAGGTATTCGTCCAACGCTTGAAGTAAATGGAATCTGGGGTGGTTACCAGGGCGAAGGTGCCAAAACCGTGTTGCCATCAAAGGCAACTGCAAAAATTTCGGCGCGATTGGTACCCAATCAATCTTCAAAAAAAATCACAGAGCTTCTATTAAATTATTTCAGCACAATTGCCCCGCCATGTGTCACGGTCAGGGCTTTCGAACATCATGGCGGTGAAGCATACCTAACTCCTCTTGACAGCAAGGGTTACCAGGCTGCGGCAAAGGCGGTGAAGAAAACATTTGGCAAAGCGCCTATTCCCGTTCGCGGCGGAGGAAGTATTCCGATTTGTTCAATCATGGAAAAAGAGTTGGGAGTGAAAATTATTTTTATGGGCTTTGGCCTGGATAGCGACAACCTGCACTCGCCAAATGAGAAATATAACATCGAGAACTACTACAAGGGAATTGAAACCATTCCCTACTTCCACAAATATTTTGCAGAGAGCTAAAAATCAGAGGGCTCATTGTTGAACCTAAGCGTTTTTTAAGGAAAATTAAAACTGACCATCAAATTTTCCTCAGGGATTTTACTTTGTGTGCTTCTACATGATCGGTCTTGTCACTCCTGATTTCATACTGCGGGTTATCTTTTTCAGCATGATGAATATATCCTTTATAATTAAAATCCGTTCTATGCACTTTAATGATTCGGCCGGACACACGTCCCGCCTCGGAATTCCAACTCACATGATTACCCACTTTGAATTGCTTCGGCATAAATTTTAAATTTGTATTCTCAATTGATTAAAGCAACAATAAAGCCATTGCTTATTTATGGCAGACAAAGAAAAACTTCGTCTCGACAAATATTTGTGGGCGGTCCGCTTGTTCAAAACAAGAACCATCGCAGCGTCGGCGTGTGACATGGGTAAAGTTAAATTTAATGGCATGGCTGCCAAAGCAGCTAAGCACGTGAGTGTCGGAGACGAATACGAAGTAAAAACAGAAAATAGACGATGGAGAATAAAAGTGACAGCGCTTTTACACAATCGTGTAAAATATGAAGAAGCAATAAAATATTACGTCGACATCACTCCCGCTGAAGAAATTCAACGATTGCAATACCAGGCCTCGGCCTTTCACACAGGAAAGCGGCAAAGTAAAATAGGAAGGCCCACGAAAAAAGAAAGAAGAGATTTGGATGATTTCTTCGAGCCTGAGTAGACACAGGGCATGCCTTGTCTCTACCCAGCCCTATCTCTATCCATGTCCTATTTTCGTAACTTGTACAGATGCAGGAAAGCGTTCCTAAAAAAATCACCCGGCTAACTAGGGTGAGACAAAACCTCAGGCATGCCATGACGCTTGCGTGGGCAGCCTCTCCTAGTTTGCTGCTACGCTATTCCGATCTCTGTTTACCTGGGCGCTGTGCTCGTAAACAGAATTGCAGAGGCGCGGATCCATACTTTGAAATTCGAAAGCGTGGCTTACATCGTTTTGGGATTGTGGATCACTTTTATTGTGCAGCGCGCGGTGGGTGCATACATGGGCTATGGAAGAAATCTGTACGTGCGCAGGGTTGAGTTGGAGGCCGAGCGGCGCTTGCTTGAAAAAGCTTCTAAGGTAGATCTCGGCCATTTTGATAATTCCGACTGGCACGATCGTCTAGCACGTGCGAGGCGCGATGTGAACTGGAGACCGGGCGATCTTACGTGGTCTATACTTGGCTTGTCGGGTAACATTATTAGTATTGTGTTGATGGCCGGCCTACTCGCAAGCTTGCACTTTGTGTTGGTGATTCTCGCATTGGGCGCTGCGTTTCTTTCCTTGTTACTCGAAAGCCGCGTTACTACGAGGCTCTATAAATATTTTTATAAAGAAACTCCTGAGGAAAGAGAAAGACAATATCTCGGCGATTTGCTCGTGCAACCGCGAAACACAAAAGAAGTAAGAGCTTATGTCCTGGCGGATTACCTGCTGAGAAGACATCGAAAACTATCGGATGATTTGTTCAGACAAAGACAGCAAATGTTTCGCCTCGGAAGCACGATGTCATTTGTAAGTGGATTTGTAACGGGAACCATCCTTGCCCTGGCTTATGTGTTTGTCGCATACAAAGGCATACAGGGCACGATCAGCCCGGGAGCAGTGGTGTTGGTCATAGGAGCATTTACATCAGTGTCCGGCACACTCAGCACTATCTCAAGCACGTTTGTAGCAGTTGATCAGCATACAACTTTCCTGGATGATTATTTTTCATTTCTTGCTGTTGAACCGCTACTGGCAGTTCCTTCAAAACCGGAAACTATTCCCGCTGGAACTATTGAGGCAATTGAATTTGACAACGTCAACTTTACTTACCCCGGCGTCAATGAACCTGCCATTTTAGGGTTGAACTTGCTGATACGCAAAGGTGAGCTGATCGCATTAGTCGGCGAGAATGGAGCCGGAAAATCAACCCTGGTGAAATTGTTGCTCAGATTTTATGATGCGCAGCAAGGTCAGATACTTGTAGATGGAATTGATGTGAAACAAATGAAACCGGAAGAACTGCGAAACAGGATAGGTGTACTATTCCAGGATTACGCTACATACGAACTCTCCATCAGGGAGAATGTAGTAATGGGCAGGCCGAACGGCAAACCTGATGACGAGCAAGTGATCAAGGCACTACAGGATTCGCGCAGTGAATGGTTGGTGAGCAAGATGCCAAATGGTCTCGATTCAAAAGTGGGAAGACTGTTTGAAGGAGGGCATGATCTCTCCGGAGGCGAGTGGCAACGACTTGCTTTGGCGCGAATCATGTACAGGAACGCTGATGTTTGGATATTGGACGAACCCACTTCATCGCTCGACCCGGAAGCGGAGGCTGCGATCTTCGCGGAACTGAAGGAAAATCTCAAAGGCCGCATCGGCATTGTTATCTCGCATCGTTTCTCCACCGTTCGCATTGCCGATCGAATTGCTGTCATTGACGACGGCCGAGTGACAGAGCTAGGGACACATGAAGAATTATTGGCGGCCCGCAATCGATACGCACAGCTCTTCGAATTGCAGGCCAGTGGTTATAGATGATTGCTTCACTCCGACAAACTATCAAATCTGGCAATGACGCGCTTTGCTTGGAAGGAACGTCGGATCTAATTTTATTGGTGGCTATTTTTACATTCGTATGATGAAACAACTGTTTACCGTATTCTTTAATCTGCCCATTTTATTCTGTTCCGCGCAGCCAGCTACAGAAATTTTTCTCTTCGACATGAAAGTCACAAATGGCCAGGTGACTCTGTCTAACGGCGAGAATATTACCAAACATAAGGGTTACGACAATCAACCTTTCTTTCATCCTGATCAACCCGTGATCTACTACTCGTCTTTTGACGATAGCGGTCGCAGTGATATAAAGGTTTATGATTATCACTCCGGGCAAACATCGAATCTTACACTTACCCGCGAACGCGAGTATTCACCAACTGTTACACCTGATGGAAATTTCATTTCTTGCATCATACAACGAGACAATGGCGTCCAGGACCTCGCAAAATATCCGATAAACGGAGGAAAACCAGAGGTTTTGATCAATCACTTGAAAGTCGGGTATCATGCCTGGGCCGCGGACAATAAACTTTTTCTTTTTGTTCTTGATGACAGCGTAAACAACTCGCTACATTATTATTACCTCGACAGGAATGTTGATACAGTTGTCGCTGAAAACATTGGCCGGAGTCTTCACAAAATTCCGGGGCAGAACGCAATGAGCTTTGTCCAAAAAATTAATGACAAACAGTACGTGATAAAAAAATATGATCTGAACACCGGAGTAATCAGTTCGATCATACCGGCATTACCCGGCCAGGACCAGTTATGCTGGCTGCAGAACAACATCATCGTGATGAGCGATGGCAGCAAACTATTTTCTTTCCGCGAGAATTCCTTTATCGAATTAAAAGATAGAAAATGGAAACCTGTGATCATCGAAGGCGATACGTCGATGCTCAAAGGAGTTACGCGCCTTGCCGTGAACATCGAAAACACAAAACTTGCAATGGTGGTGAATGAATAACGGGTGTTGTTCAAAATGCGGTTATTTTTTACTAACGATTCTGTAACTTCCTGTTTTAACTTTATTAATTCCTTAAACACGTTAAACCGAATTGCATGCCGAATGACAATCAAACTTCGCGAAGAAAATTTCTTCAGCAGATTGGCAGCCTTGGAATAATCGCCGCCAGTGGTCCGCTAACTAGCCTGGCCGCAAAAGAAAAAGCTGAAGAACGCATCATCAGATACAGTAAAAAGATTACTGCGAACGATACGATTCGACTGGCTGTAATTGGTTTTGGAATACAGGGCCATTATGATTTAGCCACAGCGTTAAAAGTTCCGGGTGTTGAACTGACCGCGGTATGTGATCTATACACGGGCCGTTTGCAGAATGCAAAAGAATTATACGGAGATCAAATATTCACTACAAAGAATTATCACGAGATCCTCAACCGAAATGATGTAGATGCGATCATTCTTGCAACCAGTGACCATTGGCATGCAAGGATAACAAAGGAAGCTCTCAAAAAAGGAAAGGCAGTGTATTGCGAAAAGCCAATGGTGCATGACATCAGTGAAGGGTTTGGCGTGGTTGAAGCGTATAAGGCGTCCAAAAAGATTATGCAAGTAGGAAGTCAGCGCGTAAGCAGCATTGTATTCGCAAAAGCAAAAGAATTATACCAGGCAGGAGAAATTGGAAAATTGAATATGGTAAATGCAGTGAATGACAGGCAAAGTGCAATTGGTGCCTGGGAATACACCATGCCGAATGATGTATCAACAGGTACCGTGGATTGGGAGCGTTACATCGAAGGAATGAACAAAATGCCCTTTGATCCCAAAAAGTTTTTCTGGTGGCGCAATTACCGTGCGTTTGGTACAGGCGTAGCCGGTGATCTCTTTGTTCATTTACTTTCTGGAACTCACTTCATCACAGGCTCCAATGGTCCAAACAAAATTTTTGCATCAGGTCAACTTTCATATTGGAAAGATGGTCGCGACGTGCCTGATGTAATGACGGGTATTTTGCAATATCCTGAAACGCCTGAGCATTCTCCTTTTCAACTTACGTTGCAGGTAAACTTTATAAGTGGAACCGGCGGATCAGACAGCACGATGCTGGTAGGCGAACAAGGCGTTATCGATTTAAAAGGCAGTGGCCTTAAAGTTCATCACAGCATATTATCCAAAGCTCCAGGGTTTGGTGGTTACGATGCCGTGTTTACTTATCCAAAGGCAATGCAAGCAGCATTGGAGCAAGAGTACAATCAAAAATATTCTGCAGAGGATAAAAAAAGACCTAGCAAAGCCGATATTGAATTTAATGCGCCTCCTGGGTATAGTGATCACCTCGATCATTTTACAAATTTCTTTGACGCAGTAAGAACGGGAAAGCCGGTTATTGAAGACGCCGCATTTGGATTGAGGGCAGCAGCTCCAAGTCTCGCATGCAATGAGAGCTATTTTCAGAAGAAAATCATATTGTGGGATCCGGTGAATATGAAGTTGTTGAAAGCGTAAAGAGTTCCATGCCAGCCTGAAATAAAATGCAGATAAAAGCGTTTTTATTTAAACGCTCAATCTGAACCATGAAAAATCTGCTGCTTACTTTCGTCTGTTTTCCCGCGATTGTTTTTGGACAGAATTTTTATTTCTCGGGTCGACTTGGTGTTGCCGGTTACCAGGGAGATCTCAAGGCCAAATCAATCACGCTGTCACAGACAAAGCCTATGTTCTCGATTGGGGCGAGATATGATCTTTCGGAACACATCGCTGCACGCAGTTATCTTAGTTTTACCGCACTCACAGCCGATGATAAAAATGGTACCACGACCATGCAGCAACGTAACCTTAATTTTAAGTCGAAGATTTTAGACTGGGAACTCACAGCACAATACAGTCTGTTTAGTCTTAACGACCGATGGTGGACGCCTTATGTATTCGCGGGAATTGGGGCATTCCATTTTAAACCTTACACACTGGATTCCGCTGGTAACAAGACATTCTTAAAACCACTCAGCACTGAGGGTGAGGGTTTCATTGATGGGGTAAAGGATTATAAACTCACGCAGTTTAGTATTCCATTTGGTTTTGGTGCTGAATATTCATTGAATGAAGACATGCGACTTGGCATCGAATTCGGATACCGCAAAACTTTCACGGATTACATAGATGATGTCAGCACCGTGTATGTGGATCAAAATAGTTTACTAAATGCGAGGGGGCAGACAGCCGTCGACCTTGCCTGGCGTGGAGACGAAAAAGGCGGCACCCCATATCCTCCTGCAGGAATGCAACGTGGCAACCCTCACTACAAAGACAATTACTATTACATAGCGATCACCTTTACTGTCCGATACTTTTTCGACAAGTACAAGCAAATCGTTGGTCTTCCTTCGGTTAAAAAATCAAAGAGAGTGGGATGTCCTGCATCGAGGGCCCAATAACCACGACAATTTTTCAATCCTCCGATTGTGCATCCAGGGGCCTTGTCACAAGCTGCTCAGCCGTGCGTCTCACATTATCTTGAGAATGGCTCATCCAGGGAAAGGTACATTTCCGCAGTTAAAAAAAATCGAGAAAAATAGAGTCACATTTGCCAGGCATACTCAGAAACACGCGCATCCTGAAAAAATTATTTGATTTTTGCAGATAAAACTGACTGCCATGCAACCAAAAATTACGATTGCCCTAGCATTAGCGCTGGTGATAGCGTTGGATATTTGTGCTCAAACACTAACTGATGAGGATATCCGAGGCCAATTTATCAAAGATTGGGAACGAGCTAAAGCCTACACAATTGACTACCTCAACACGGTGCCGGCCGACAAATACTCGTTCAAAGCTACAGACAGCATTCGCAGTTTTGCTCAGCACATGTTGCACCTGGCGCAGAGTAACGTAAATGTCATTGCATTTGTGACAGGGGTGCCAAATTTCATTGGCGAGAGATCACTTGAAGAAAGCAAGACTGCGCAGACCAGGGATTCCGTGTATTATTATGTTGTGGCCAGCTACGACCTTGCGATCGAGGGCCTCAAAAAAATGAACATGGCTACACTTAGAGAGAAAGTGAAATTCTATAATTGGGAAGAAACAAAATTTGCATGGCTATTGAAAGCTTTTGAGCATCAAACGCACCATCGTGCACAGACGACAATTTATATCCGGTTGCTCGGACTTCACCCGCCCCAGGAAAGATTATTTTAGGAGGTGAAAATTTTTTATACGGATTGTTTGATTGTTAGTGCGCGAATCGAATAACCATCAAACCATTAAACATCAAGCCATCCAATTATTATTGCAGTCTTTCCACCTTACTAAAATCATTTGGAATATTGGCCTTCATGATGCCGGTTGTATCGAAATTTTCTTTATCAGCGTGCACTTGTACACGAAATTCGCAGTTGTATTCTTTTTTATTTTTATCAGCGTAATAATTTACGTCCTTCACGCCATAAGTCACGCCGGGCTTGGCCTCTTTGTCCAGGTAACCTTGCATTGTTTTTATTAGCTTTTTGTCCAAGTCAGCTCCTGACAATACTTTCTGCTTGCATCCCAGGCAAAAAGCGAAAGAACAAACAAGAATGAGAATATACTTCATGGTATTTGTTTAATATAAAAATAATCAATAAGTCAAACGCCTCGGAGTGATCGAAAGGCTCCCGAAATGCGCAAACAAGGATACAAAAATTAGTGGCGAACATCCTTTGACTATCACAGTATTTTGAGGGCAAATGTACTGGCTGTTAGTAGCTTATGCGGCTTGTAGGCGATTGGACGTCATTAAATGGATACGATCTTGTTCTTCATAATTGCCGGCCATTTCTAATTTTACAAACCAAAATGATTTTTGAAATACTTCATATCATAAAATAAGTGCTCGCAGGATATTCCACCACTGCCCTCTCGATTGCCTTGTCTCGTTGTAGTAGATAGTACTCAAAATTTATTAATCTTAAATTATTCATAATGGAAAAAATATTTTTAAATAAACGCATTGTCGTGATTGCCTTCTTTACTGTGTTTTCAACTGCGGTTATGCCAGCGAAGGCTCACGAGAGTGATCCAGTGCCGGTAGAATTGAGATTTATTCGTTGGGTTAAAGA
>VBAU01000561.1 GCA_005883855.1 Bacteroidota bacterium | reverse complement strand
AAATGTATCGTATTCTTTTTTACTTAAAAAATATCCTTTTGGTGAAAATGAAACAAGAGAACCATCTTTCACACCTGAATCAGAAATCGGTAAATAGTTTGCTATGGAAAATGTTCCATCAGTATTTTGCGCGTGTACAGGAGGAGACAGGGAAATACAAAGAAAAATCAATAAAATAACAAACACCAGCATCCATGAGCTATATAATCGGGCAGTATATTTTTTCATGTTTTTACGGCAAGAACAACCTATATGGAATAGGTCACACTTTTAGCATCTCAAAATAAGAATATAATTGCAAATGAATAGTTAACTTCCGCAAAGCTCACTTGTCTTTTCAACATCCTGTATATGTTGTTTTGTTACTGCGTGAGGAAGGTATGTAGATATATTTTCATGTTTCCCTATAAAAATAATAACACGTTCATATGGTTTAATTGTCTGTTGCAAAATAGTATTTATTTTTTTCCCATTACTGTATCCTTCTATCCCTTTGGATGAATCAAAAGGGAAATGAAGATTTATAAACAAATCATTCCACGTTACGTTTTCCCGATGCACGTGGACTACATCGCCAACATTCTCATGTAAGTGCGCTTTTTCTTCCTGATCATTTCCGTGATTCTCATGACCATTACAGGGGGCAAGATTCATATATCTGGTGTCGGAAAAGTCTTGTAATTTCCCATCTACATACACTTGAAATCCCGCATGATAGTGAATTTTTTTGGGAGAAAATAATTTTTGCTTATTGAAAAATAGTGTTACTCCAATAGCTATCAGGAAAATCAACGCTATGAGAATTATTTTTTTCATCTGTTTATTATAGCATCAGAGGTTATCCCATGTTTTACTATTTTATTCATCAACGCATAGTACATATTTTTTACCAATTCTGTAACAATAAAGTAACTTATGGTTATTCCCAGTATGATATACATATCCTGAGTCCTGGGAGCAATAAATGAAAAAATCGTCTGACCAAAATAAGTGAATGGTAAAATTAATGTTATGATAAAAACAATCCCGGATAAAAAAATAAGTGTGAAAGATGGTGGTACTGCACGGAGAATAAAAAATCGTGAACGGATGGAAAATAAAAAGAGTAATTCTGTTAATACAGAACCAATAAACCAATTTGTCTGTAACACACCCGGTGAAACTTTATAGAAAAACAGGAAAAAAAGAAAATCAAAAAGAGAACTTACAATTCCCATGACTGTCGCGAAGATTGCGATTTCTTTCACATTATAATTTTTTGGTCTTCTTAAATCATCTTTATCCACTTTATCTGTTGCAACAGCAATCATGGGAAAATCTGTGAGTAGATTAATTAGTAAAATTTGTAACGGAAGCAATGGTAAAAAAGGAATAAAGAGTGATGAAAGCGCAACAGTGTAAAAATTACCAAAGTTTGATGCAAGTGTTGCTTTAATATATTTTGCGGTGTTGCTAAAAATTTCTCTTCCCTCGGTAATCCCATCAATAATTACCTGTAAACTTTTATTCAACAAGACAATATCTGCTGTTTCCCGGGCAATATCAGAAGCACCTTCAACAACAAGCGCAACATTTGCCGCTTTGAGAGCGGGAGCATCATTGATTCCTTCTCCCAAAAATCCCACTTCATGTGTTTTTTGCAGCAGTTGAACAATATTGTGTTTTTGCTCAGGAGAAACTCTGGCAAATACTGAAAATTTTTCCATTGCTTCATGTTGTTTCTCCTAATGCATCAAATTCTTCGCCAGTAATAACAGTATGCGGATCAGCAATTAATCCTATCTGGTATGCCACAGCGCCGGCAACTTCTTTACTATCACCGGTGAGAATTTTTATGTCCACTTGTAATTTTTTGGCTTGTGCAATTGCCTGATGACTGGTTTTTTTCAACGGATCTATAAAAGAAATTAATCCAAGAAATTCCATATCTTTTTCTTCTTGCTTTTCCGCTCTATCTGTGTTGACTGTTTTTTTGGCAATTGCCAATACCCGCTTTCCCTGTTCTCCTTGCTGATCAATCCATTTTTGCACACTGGTAATTGTACTATTTTTTTTACATAACGGGAAAATATTTTCAAACGCGCCGCGGGAAATAAGTTCTTTTTCTGTTTTATTTGTCACAAGAACAGTATTTCTTCTCCTTTGCGGATCAAATGGAATTTCATCAATTGTTTCATATGACTGTAACTTTTCTTTTTTTTCTTGTGGCAATTTATTGAGTAATGCTATATCAAATGGATCAAAAGACGTTTGTTCCTTTTTATGAAATGGTGTTGCAAGACAAGCATAAAAAATGGTTTCCTGATGCCCATTGATATCGGAAACAGTCAATTGATTTTCTGTAATTGTTCCTGTTTTATCTGTACAGAGCACTTCAATACTTCCTAAATCTTCAATTGCGGATAATCGCTTTACTACAACTTTATGTTTTGCCAGATGCAGTGCGCCGCGGGAAAAAGAAAACGTTGTTACCACAGGTAATGCTTCAGGAACTACACTAATTGCCAGGGCAACAGAAAAAATAATAAGCGTTGGAATATGTTCAGTTCCTTTGATAATAATATTTGCTACAAGAATAAGAGCAATTGTAAGTAAAATAAGTTTCAGAACAAACGAACTTAACTTGCCAATTTCTTTTTCAAAACTACTGGTGTGTTTTGTTTCGGCAGTCAACGAAGAAATATTTCCAATCGCGGTATTTTTTCCTGTGCCGATTACCAGACCTTTTCCTTCGCCGCTTACCACATGAGTACCGGAAAATCCAATGTTCTTTGCTTGATATATTTCTTTTGCTTCTGTAGAAAGTGCATCTGCTGTTTTGGTAATGGCAACTGATTCTCCGGTTAAAACAGATTCATCAAGCAATATATTTTCTGTTGCAAGAAAACGAATATCGGCAGGTAAAATATCTCCCGGTTTTATCAAAATAACATCTCCAGGAACTAATACAGCACTAGTAATTATTTCTTCTTTTCCATCTCTATATACTTTTGTTTTGGCAACAACATATTGTTTCAGTAACTGCAATGTTTTTTCCGAACGGTATTCCTGAATAAATCCTAATATCGAATTAATTGCTATAAATAGAAAAATCATGAAACCATCCAATGTTTCCCGAAGAAAAAATGATAATAATCCCGCGCCAACAAGCAAATAAAGAAAGGGTGATTGAAATTGTCTTAATAAACTAAAATACCAATGCACTTCTTTTGCAGAAAGTATATTTTGCCCATATATCTTCCGCCGATTTTGTGCTTCTTGAGAAGTAAGTCCACTTTGTGTGGTAGAAAATTTTCGCAAAACTTCTTCTGAAGTTTTTGTAGTGTATTCAGTATAGTCCATACAGCTATTACTACTATACTATATTTTAAAGGAGCGGAAAACAATTCATCTTAGATTACGGGGAATCGCCCTTACGATATAGCGACTATTGCGTGGCGCGTTTGAGCATAATGCGGTCTGTGATTTTTTGTAATGAAAGAATAAAAATCATATACGAACCATACGAAATAATTTCCAGAACCGTTGGCTTGCTGGTGTAGCCGAATAATGTCCCCAGGAAACTTCCAGCTATACTCGCGTTGTCTAAGATAGAGGAAATATTGAAAACCGGATCAAAAGAAAAAACAGGAAGAATCTTAATTTCCTGAAATTCATGAACTCCATGAGAAACTAATCCAGCAGCAAATAATAATAAAAAAACACTGGTGATATTAAATACTAATGAAATATTTATTTTCAATGCCCACTTGAATAACGCATACCCTAATACCACCGCAACAACAATTCCTGAAATTGCACCAATGAATTGGTGAGTTT
>VBAU01000569.1:4191-4651 GCA_005883855.1 Bacteroidota bacterium | reverse complement strand
TGCAGCTCTTGCAAAAGAAGGTTTGCCATCAAAAGATGAAGGCAAACCAGCTAAGGCGTTCTGATTGTAAATTCATTTGCCACGAAGGCACGAAGACGCAAAGAAAACTTGAGAACGAGACAACTTTGCGTCTTTGTTTGTTCGTGGCTTTTTTTGTTTAGCGCGACAAATTTTTTTCAAACAATCATTGTGTTGTAACTTTTCCGCTTCAATTACATGCTATGAGAAAGTTGCTTTTATTAACTACTCCGTTCATTTCTATTTCTCTTTTAGCTCAGGAAAAGCACCCGGCAAATGCAAGCGAAAATTCGGATTCCATGTTCTTCTCCAAGATCAAATACCGCCTCGTTGGTCCCTTTCGCGGTGGACGCAGCGGCGCGGCTACTGGTAGTTACAAGAATAAGAACACGTTTTACTTTGGAGCGACCGGTGGTGGTGTGTGGAAGACAACGGATGGGGG
>VBAU01000569.1:433-4124 GCA_005883855.1 Bacteroidota bacterium | reverse complement strand
GCAGGAGAAGGTGAAAACACCATGCGCGGCAACGTGAGTGAAGGCTTGGGTGGAATTTGGCGCAGCGATGATGGAGGCCGAACATGGAAAGACGTCGGCCTAAAGGATGGTCGCCACATCATCCGTATCGTTGTCCATCCGAGAGACCCAAATACGGCGTGGCTTGCCGTGATGGGACATTTGTTTGGCCCTAACAAGCAAAGGGGTGTGTACAAAACAACTGATGGTGGAAAGACATGGAAACAAGTTCTGTTTGTGAACGATCAAACAGGATGTAACGACCTCGTGATGGAGCCAGGGAACCCTACCGTGTTCTATGCAGGAATGTGGAGAGCGCTGCGGACGCCCTATAGCATGGAGAGTGGTGGGAAAGGGAGCGGCTTATGGAAAAGCGTCGATGGAGGGGACACGTGGACAAATATCTCTGCGAAAAAAGGATTGCCGAAGGGTGTGTGGGGAATTGTGGGTGTGGCCGTAGCCCCCTCGAACCCGGACAAGGTTTATGCAATCATTGAGAATAAGGATGGTGGTTTATTTATGAGTGAAAACGGCGGCGATTCCTGGACATTGACGAGTAGTGATAACAATATTCGTCAACGCGCATGGTATTACACCAAGGTTTTTGTGGACCCGAGAAATGACAACCTGGTCTATTGCCCCAATGTAAATTTTATGCGGAGTCGTGATGGGGGAAAAACATTTCAGTCGGTGAATACTCCCCATGGCGATCATCATGATTTGTGGATAGATCCTGAAGACGGCAACCGCATGATCGTTGCTGATGATGGCGGCGCGCAGATCACTTTCGATGGCGGAAATAACTGGAGTACTTACAATAATCAACCAACGGCACAGATCTACCGCGTTACGACTGACAACTCTTTTCCCTATCGCATCCTGGGAGCTCAGCAGGACAATTCCACGATCAGGATAAAAGGCAGGACTGCCGGGGTTGCAATCACTGAGCAGGACTGGCAACCGACCGCGGGTGCGGAGAGTGGTTATGTGGTGGCTGATCCACAAGACCCGGAAGTTGTGTATGGAGGAAATTATGGTGGTTATCTTTCAAGACTGGATCATCGAACAGGTGAGAATCGCGCTATAAACGCATGGCCGGAAAATCCGATGGGATCAGGGGCTGATGTCTTAAAATATCGTTTTCAATGGAACTTTCCGATTTTCTTTTCACCCCACAATCCGAAAAAATTATACACCGCGGGAAATGTTTTATTCGCGACGGAAAACGATGGAGCGAGTTGGGAGGCGATCTCTCCTGATCTCACCACCAATGACAAAAGTAAGCAAGCATCAAGCGGCGGGCCTATTACGAAAGATAATACCTCAGTGGAATATTACTGCACGATTTTTACGGCAACGGAGAGTTGGGTTGAAAAAGATTTATTGTGGACCGGCAGCGATGACGGAATTATTTCTGTGAGCAAGGATGGCGGTAAAAACTGGGAGAATGTTACGCCAAAAGATGCTCCCAAATGGATAATGTGGAACTGCGTGGATGTGGATCCATTCAAAAAAGGTGCAGCTTATTTTGTTGGAACGCGATACAAGCTGGATGATTACACGCCATACGTCTATAAGAAAACTGATCACTCACGGAATTGACAACATGCACTTCGCGCGTTGCCTGCGGGCCGATCTTAAAAGGCCGGGTTTGCTATATGCCGGAAGCGAATACGGCATGTATATTTCGTTTGATGATGGCACTCACTGGAAAAAATTCCAATTGAATCTTCCCTTGGTTCCTGTCACCGATCTTACAATTAAAGAAAATGACCTGGTCGTTGCCACGCAGGGTCGTGCCTTTTATGTGATCGATGACCTAAGCGTTATTCAACAGATGAATATTGACATTTTGAATAAGAATTTTCATGTGTTCAATGTAAACCCCGCCTGGCGGATGCAAGGTGGTGGATTCAGGCAAAATTTTGGAACACCAAGAAATGCAGGGACGAATCCCCCGAATGGCGTCGTGCTTAATTATTATTTGAAGGATGTGAATGATTCGACGAAAGCGTCTATTGTCTTTATGGATAAGAATCATAAGATCATAAAGACGTTTGCAACCGACTCAAAGGAGAACAAACTTGATGTTAGCAAGGGAATGAATCAATTTGTATGGAACATGCAGTACTCGGAGGCAGAGAAAATTGAAGGGATGATCCTCTGGACCGGCGGGCCTAATACCATTACATCCCCGCCAGGAAATTACTTCGCTCGATTCAAATTAGGCAAAGATTCGCTGGAGGTTCCATTTACAATTAAGGCTGATCCGAACTACAAAATTTCACAGCAGGATTATGAGGCACAGTTTGCATTCCTGCAAGAGGTGCAAAATAAATTTAATGACGTACAGAAAGCTATTAAGAATATAAGAACGGTGCGAGCACAGATCAATGACCTTACCTCTCGTTGGGGAAAGGACGTTCCCAAAGACGTCAAGCAAATGAGCGATAGCATCGACAAACAAATGACCGCGATTGAAGAAACCCTTTACCAGACAAAAGCAAAGAGCGGCCAGGACGTTCTGAATTATCCCATCAGGTTGAATGATAAATTGGGGGGCATCTTCGATGTGGCGGCAAGTGGAAATATGGCTCCGAGCAAGCAGGTGAAAGAGAGTTATGCGGATATCGCTGCGCAATGTGATGCTGCGCTGAACAAACTAAAAAACATCTTCGACCACGATGTTCCCGCACTTAATGAACTCATAAGGCAAAAGACGTTGCCTGTGATCGGAGTAAAGAAGGAATAGCCGGTAACATCATCTCTGGCAAAGTGCCAATCATCGGAACCTTGTTTATGAAGAAAACTTTGCCAGAGATGTACCTGGCTCCCCGTTTCCTGGTAGATTCTTTTAAAGTCTCCAAATCCATTTCCAATAATTCCCCGTAATTAAATATCACGTGGTTTTCTGAATTTAAATTTCGAGATCCTTTCTGCCAATTATACAACCAAATTTTTACCCTATTTGATCACGTCCTGATAAGATTTTTCGTTTGGGAATTCGGCTATTCTGCGTTCTCTGCGTCCACTCAGCGTCCTTTGCGCCCCTTTGGTCGTAGGCAGGGATCGCAAAGAAGGCGCGAAGAGCGGGCGTTCGTCAGGGCGAACAATGGGTAATCTGTATCCTTTGCTATGCCAACGCGTTCTTTTTGCCTCGTACAAATCGCACTTTCTTTAAACGCAGCAAAAGATTCCGTTGAGACAAAGGAGACTTCTATTTAATCACTAAACAATTTTTTATGAAACGAAAGATTTATGCTTCGATTCTGCTAATAGCGATGCTGATCAACATTTTTCCTTTCAATGTGTTTGCATCCAGCCATAGGGAAGCGCCGCTGATAGCAAATGATCC
Organism: Bacteroidota bacterium; assembly: GCA_005883855.1. Taxonomy (GTDB): domain Bacteria; phylum Bacteroidota; class Bacteroidia; order Chitinophagales; family Chitinophagaceae; genus VBAU01. The sequence goes on along the minus strand of VBAU01000569.1, from coordinate 751 downwards.
GCTGGCGGACAATACGGACCTGTACGCTTTTCGAAGCCCGGATGATCCAAGCAAAGTAACGATCATCGCCTGTTATGTGCCGGGCCAATTGCCACAGGGTGGTCCGAACTATTACCAGTTCGGAGAAAATATCCACTATGAAATCCATATCGATAATAACATTGCTACCAAGGGTGACGATATAGTTTACCGGTTCAGTTTTCAAAAGGTAAATGAAGACCCAACCACCTTCTTCAACATTCGCCTTGGAAAACAAAACCTGAAGACCACTTATACCCTGGAAAGGAGCACTGATGGCGGGAAACATTTTTCTACCCT
>VBAU01000569.1:0-352 GCA_005883855.1 Bacteroidota bacterium | reverse complement strand
ATGAGTCGCTAATTCAGAACTCAATCAAGACTGCAAGTACCGGAGAAAAAGTTTTTTGCGGTCCTTCAGACGATCCTTTTTATGTTGACCTGGGTGGTGTCTTTGATTTAGGTGATGCTCCCAGAACGACCGGGACGCCTTCTGTTGACGGACTAAAGTGTCTGAATGTATCGACTATCGCTTTGCAGATACCGATTTCTACTTTACAAAAGAACGGCAAGGCAGTTGACCAGGCCAGCAGCATTTTAGATCCGGACTTTGTAATTGGGGTATGGGCATCTGCAAGCCGTCAAAAAATAAGAGTGCTAAACGAAGATGGTTATGGAACCGAATCACACCAGGGCCCGTGGGT
>VBAU01000208.1:8971-9781 GCA_005883855.1 Bacteroidota bacterium | reverse complement strand
CCAGTTTCCATAATCATTCGTTTTAAATTGATAACACAAAGCTAAGCGAATGCGAGGCCGTGAAATAACAAAAACCTAATCAGGGAACAAACTCTTATCAATATTAGGAATGATCCTCAACGCGTTTTTGTAATAAACTTTTTTCAAGATATCATCAGGCAGCCCCATGCCGTACATTGCCCAGAAGGCGTGATATTTTTTGTGATATGGGAAATATTCATCTTCCGTTTCCAACACGCGAAAATAAGTGGTGTATTCTTCGGGTACCCAGCTGTCCTTTCCAAATAATATCCTGTCCTGGTATTTAGTAAAGAATTGTTTAGCCATGCGGGGTTGCCTTCCCAATTCTGCGATTACGGCTCCGAACTCCACGACTACGTTTGGCATTTCATCTAATAGTTCACTAAGCTTTGCGAGGTTATTCGCGTACCAACCGAAATGTGCGGCAATGAAAGTGGTTTTAGGGTGCCTTTTGAACATACGATGTTGCTCGGCAATTAATGTATCCCAGGGTGCAGGATCGGTGTTACTTCTTTTTCTGCCGGGATGCGTCGCCAGTTCCAGCCAGCGTTCATTCATGGAGTCCATCGGGTCCCAGAAAGATTTTGGATCTGCGGTGTGTATGATCACCGGTATTTTCAATTCACCGGCTTTTTCCCAAATTGGATCCAGTCGGGGGTCATCGACTTTTACTCGCTTGCCGCTGATATCAGTGACAGAAAAACCAAGATCTTTATAAATCTTCAAGCCACTTGCACCATTCTTGACATCCTGTTCAAGTTGCCTGGCCGCATTCTCTGCCCAACCTTT
>VBAU01000208.1:0-8825 GCA_005883855.1 Bacteroidota bacterium | reverse complement strand
TCTCTGATCAACACACTGAGATCCATATCGGGCATTTCGTATTGGTGATTGTGAACATCAATAAACGGGTATTTCGCCCGTGTTAATTTATGTTCAGGAACGACAAGCGTCGAACGGGGGTTGTAGTTCTCGAAATCCATTCGCGAAACGGATTGCGAATAAATATGGTTAACACAAAGGACAAAAGCCGGAAATAAAATTTTTTGCATGCCAGTTTTTTAGGCGTCAAATTAATGGAAAACGGTCATCTTCTTTTACCGGTAAAAAAAATTAGGAGGATTTTTTGGCCGCTCATCACTGGGAAACCATTAAGGAATAAAGGAAGTTAAGTCTTGATGTCTCTTAACTCCTTAATGGTTCAACTTTAATTTCACTGGGAAACCATTAAGGAATTAAGGAAGTTTAAGTCTTAATGTCTCTTAACTCCTTAATGGTTCAACTAATTTCAGTGGGAAACCATTAAGGAATTAAGGAAGGTTAAGTCTTAATGTCTCTTAACTCCTTAATGGTTCAACTAATTTCACTGGGAAACCATTAAGGAATTAAGGAAGTTAAGTCTTAATGTCTCCTTCCTAGGAAAGTATTGGCAAAGTTAAAGTGAAAGTTGCGCCTTCGTTCCTTTTGCTTTTCACGTTTAGGCTACCGTTGTGACGGTGAATAATTTCACTGGCGATAAAAAGCCCAATGCCAAACCCGGGATAGGTTTGTTCACTCTTTCCTTCAACACGATAAAAACGCTCAAATATTTTTTGGTGATGCTCCTGGTCGATTCCTATTCCATGGTCACTGACACTGACGGCAACGCAGTTTTTGGCGGGCTGGTAAATGTTTACCTCGATGGAATTTGTTTTCGGTGAATATTTGATGGCGTTTGACAGCAGGTTAAGCATTACCTGGCCAATGCGATCCCTGTCTCCAAACACTTTGCAGATAGTACCATTCTTTATAATAATTTCATGTTTAGTTGTTTGCTGAACGTCCTCCACAGATTCGGTTATTAAATCGTTTAATTGGAAATTTTGCATATTCAACTCAAGCCTGTCCGAATCAATTCTCGAAAGATCCAACAACTCGGACATCAGTCGGTTTAGTTTTATGATCTGCTTGTCGATGGTCGTCAGCGAAGCTTGTATGGCCTGGCTGGAAAATTGCCCTTTATTTTCATTGTGATCTTTGTACATGTTTAGCAAAAGTTGAACATAACCCTTGATTGAAGTGATGGGAGTTTTCAACTCATGGCTGGCCATTTTGATAAAATTGTCCCGTCTTTGTTCATGTACTTTCATTTCGTGGATGTCTACACATGTGCCTATGTATCCTTCAAATTTTCCTTCGGTGGAGTATCGCGGTGCGCCGGTTTCACTTAGCCACCTGTATGATCCGTCTGCCCTCCTGAAGCGGTACTCAACAGAATATTGTTCCCTGGAATTAAACGCATCATCGAAAATTTCGGCGGAACGAGAGTAGTCATCGGGGTGCATACCTTCTATCCATCCGTAGCCGAGTTCTTGTTCGCTGGTTCTGCCGGTAAATCGCAACCAGCCTTTATTGACAAAATTGCATTGCTTGTTCTCATCCGTCATCCAAATCATCACTGGCGCATTGTCTGCCACCTGCCTGAATTGTTCCTTACTCTTCTCAATCTCACGTGTGAAACGTTTGAGATTATCCTTCATTCTAATAATTGCATTGGCCAATACGTCGTCGTCATTGCGGGGAACAAAGGGAACATTGAAATTTCCTTTACCAATGGCTTCAGCGGCGTCAGTTAATTGCTTGTTTGTTGTGGCGATGCTTGAAATGGACTCAGCAAGGCTCCCAATCACGTCGTTCGACACTTTTTGTACCTCAGCAGTTGTGGATCCGGATGGAGATTTTCTGTGCTGCCTGGTTCAGCTTGTCCAACATTTGGGTGATGATATGGGTTGTGTAGAGCATTATGGCAAACACGAGCACCATTGCTACGATCAGCAACACGAGCGTTCGGTTTCTGCTCATTACCTCGACTTTGTATGCGGTGGCTATGGTTGAATGAACCTGTCGCATCAAGTCCTGTTGAAAACCTTTTAACTGATCGGTCGCCTGGCCGGAAGTCTTCCACCATTGTTCGGCGTCATATAAACTGTCGAAGGAAAATTTTTGAAAAACGTTGTTGATGTAGTCCATCGTTGGTTTCAGCGCCGTGGTGTTACGTATTTTCTTGTATCGTTCCATCGTGGCCGGAGAGGCCTTTGAGAGAAACTCTGTTTCGTAACTTTTATAAATTTCATTTACACCCGCGAGGCCATGCAGGGTAGCTACCATATTTTGCTTTAAAGTTGGCACGGATGATCCCCAGGTAGGTTGCCATCTCCGATAGTAGTTTCTGTGCAACAAGGTCGCCGTAAACAGGTTTTAGATACCTGTTGGCACCGACGGGTAAGATAATGTTCAGTGTATTCAGTCTGAAAATACTGGTGGTATAATACTGCATGGAAAGGTCAGCCGAGGCCCCGCTATCAATGGCATGCCGGGTATTTTGCAGATTGTTCAAAAAGGTATAATCTTTAAAATCTTTTAGCGTAGAATCTTTTCGTTCCTCAAGATTTTTTATTGCCAGGTCGGTAACAGGTCGCTGAGCCTCCAGTTGGGAGCGGGAGTCAATATCTTTCTTTAATGCAAATGCAAAACTTTGCCTTCGTTCAAGCTGCAGCGCATTGATGAGATCGGAAATATCCTGGGCCTCGGCAATGCGATCAATATATCCGGCCAACAGATCGACCTTCTTGGATTTTTCATTATATAATTCAAAGGATAGGTAGGCAACAAGAGCAAGCGGAAACAGGATGAGGAGTAATAACTTTAGTGGCAGTGAAAGTCTTTTGAAAAAATTGTTCATTTCCGTTCAGTGACGTTTACAAATTGCGATGTTGAGAATTTATTGTGACAAGGCTTCGTTAAGAAGTCGTTCGATTTTAGAAAGAATGTCGTTCATGTCAAACGGTTTTGAAATGAACTCGTCAGCACCGGCCTGCAGGCAAATTTCTTTGGCGTTTGGATGAGCGGAGATCATGATTACCGGTATGTGCGATGTAGAAGGATTCTTCTTCAGATCGATACACAGGTCTGTTCCGTTCACCCCCGACAAAAGCATATCCATGATGATAAGGTCCACGCCGCCGGTGTTCAATGCTTGCTGTGCCAGGTCTGCTCTGTCGGATACTATCACTCCATAGCCCTTATACTCCAACATCATTTTGATCATCGTTCCAATATCGGGATCATCGTCTAATACTAATATCCTGGCGTTTTTGTTCATGCTTTGTGTTTTTTAGCCATAGGTAGGGTAAAGCTTTGTGTGAACGCTCCGGCCGATTATCTGCTCTTCCGTTTTGCCCATGATTTCAAGCGACCGCTTGTTGGCGAGCTCGTAAACAAAGTCCGGTCCTTTCAGAATTTGAATGGCAACAGGGGCGTGGAAAAACAAGTTTCGGATTTGTTGTTCTGCGTACTTTATTGAAGAGAAATTTTGCTGTTTGGCGGAGCCTGATATGGCAGTCAAGTCTTGCATTTTATTTATCGTTGGCTCACATAGAGATCATCATCGCAGCGGCAACATTACTGTAAATTCTGCGCCTTTACCCCTTTCACTATTTACTGAAATGTTTCCATTATGGCGATGAATGATTTCGCTGGCGATAAAGAGTCCAATACCGAAGCCCGGGAATGTTTGCTCGCTTTTGCCTTCAACGCGATAGAAACGTTCGAATATCCTTTGATGGTCTTTTTTGTGTATCCCAATACCATAATCCTTCACCCGGATACAGGCAAATTTTTCATTTCCCTGCACAAACACCTCGACGCTATCAGCGTCAGGCGAATATTTTATTGCGTTGGTCAGAAAATTCATAATCACTTGCGCAATTCGATCCTTATCTGCAACTATTTTCCCTTCAAATTCACTACGGACAATGATCGCGTGTTTTGACGTGGCGTGCCGGACATCCTGTACCGTTTCTTCAACCATGTCGGCGAGATCAAATTCTGTTTTATGTAATTCCAGTTTCCCAGATTCGATCTTGGAAAGATCCAGCAGCTCAGACACCAGCCGTGTCAGTTTCGTTACCTGTTTTGCAATGGTGTTAAGTGAAGACTTAACTGTCGTTTTTGTCAATTGTAGTGCCTGGTCATCTGTCTCATTATAAATATTCAACAGTAATTGCACATATCCATTGATGGAGGTAATTGGAGTTTTTAGTTCGTGACTTGCCATCTTGATAAAATCGTCTTTCCGCTGCTCAACCTTTTTCATGTCCGTGATATCAGTCACTGAACCTGCATAGCCCGAGAATGCCCCATTGTAGTCGAAAAAGGGATATCCTTCCGTTAGTGCCCAGCGAACTTCGCCATCAGCCCTCGTAAACCGGAACTCCGTGTTGAAATATTTTCTTTGCTGAAAACATTTCCGGAATTTATGGACCACATGTGCCTTATCTTCTTCCAGCACGGATTGCACCCAGCCCTGATGGATCACCTCGTTGAACTCTTTTCCCGTCCATTTCAACCACGTGTCACTTACAAACACATTTTCCTCTGTTTCATTTGTCATCCACAATGCCGCAGGTGAGGCATTAGAAATCGTCTTAAACAACATCTCGCTCTCCTGGATCTTTTGCCTGAATCTTTTCTGATCGTCGATATCGATGCACGCGCTGATAAAGCCCAGGAATTCTCCGTCGTTTGAAAATCTTGGGACAGAGTTATCTGATATCCATCTGTATTGGCCGTCATGCCTGCGAAGGCGGTATTCAGTATAAAATCCTTTTTGTTCTTTAAAGGACGCGTTATAGGTGTCAATACATTTTTGTATATCGTCAGGGTGCACATTTTCCAGCCAGCCTTCATTGTATTCCTGTTCAAGAGTTCTCCCTGTGTACTGTAGCCAAGTCTTATTGAAATAGTCTTCGAACTTATCCGTACCTGACATCCAAATCATGGCGGGAACATTGTCGGCCATTGTTTCAAATAATTCCACGCTTTCTTTTAGTTCCTCTTCCTTTGTTTTTTCTTCTGTGGTGTCCAACATCGTACCTATAAGTCTCTCAGGAAAAAGATTGGCATTAAAGAAAACTTTCCCCTGCGCCCGCACCCATCGCATTTCTTTGTCACTATACCGACGTATGCGCAAAAGCATGTCGAACTTTCCATTAGTAGCAGGATTGATCGCAGCTTTCACCTGCTCGATAAAATAATCCTTGTCCTCTTCCCACACATGACTAAATACCGTCTCAAAATCCGGATTGACATCCACCGGTAATCCGCATATTTTCCGGCTTTCCGGTGAACAATACAGTCGAAAATCTTTCGGACTATATTCCCAGGTCCCAAGGTTGGTCGTCTCCACTGCCATGCGGAACCGTTCCTGGTTTTCATGTATCAATCTTTCCGTTTCTTTTTGATCTGTAATATTTCTTGCAATTTTTGAAGCTCCAACTATTTTACCCGTCGAATCCTGAACGGGTGAAATGGTCAGGGAGATGTCCAGCAGCCCTCCAGCTTTCGTAACTCTTTTTGTTTCGAAATGTTCGACTCTTTCGCCTTTTCGAAGTCGTGTGAGAATCTGCGGTTCCTCATCGGGGCGATCAGTTGGGATCAGCTTTGTTATTGATTGGCCGATCATTTCCTCTTCGGTGTAACCAAATAATTTTTGCGCCCCATTGTTCCAGCTTGTAACAATCCCATCCAACGTTTTGCCGATAATAGCATCCTCGGAAGATTGGACAATTGCCGCAAGCCACGAATTAACTTCGTCAACTTTTCTTCGTTCGGTAATATCCCTGGCTATTTTGGATGCGCCGATAACATTTCCCCTTGAATCCCTGATAGGCGAAATGGTCGCGGAAATATCCAACAGAGTTCCATTTTTCGTGACTCTCTTTGTTTCGAAATGTTCGACGCGTTCACCTTTGCGTAAGCGTTTGAGAATTTCCGGTTCTTCGTCATTGCGGTCCGCGGGAACTAATTTCGTTATGGAGTGACCGATCATTTCTCCTTCCGTATAGCCAAATAATTTTTCTGCTGCCTCGTTCCAACTTGTGATAATTCCGTTAAGATTCTTCCCGATAATGGCGTCTTCGGAAGATTGCACAATCGCTGCAAGCCTTGCCCGTTCATTCTCCAACATCTTGCCTTCCGTTACATCAACCAACATATTGAAGGCGCCGGTCATATTGCCCTTTTGATCAAACATCGGCTCGGGGTGTGGAATAAAAAACCTTCTGCTCCCATCCGGTCTTTCAAGGATCAATGGGTCAGTGGCAATCACTTTACGCTTTTCTCTTAAGGCTATTGCCATCGGGCAATTGTGCAAGGGCAATGTTGTAATGCCATCTACTTCGTAGATTTTCCAGGAGCCACACCACATATCCTTACCGATCTCCGGTTGGCGTCCCCACAACTCCGCGGCAGCGGCATTGTAACTGGTTATATAACCGTCTTTATCTGTAGTATACACAGCGGCAGGGAGGTTTTCGATAAGCTTACGATATCGATGCTCGCTTTCTTCAAGATCTTTATCAGCTTTTTGTCTGTCAGTAAAATCATCAAGGCACGCCAAATATCCAACGACATTACTTGCGCTGTCAAAGAGAGGAGTATAAATAGCGTGCAAAGTTCGATCAGCGCCTTTGTGCGGGAGTTCCACTACGTAATCCACTACCTCTCCCGCTAATGCTCGCTTAATGTGATCTTTTATCTTGTCATAGACTTCTATGCCTAAGAATTCACTTGCAGTTTTTCCAATGATGTCGTTGTATTCAGTGTCATACAGTTCACAATAGGCTTTATTCACATACTCGTACTGACAATTGTTGTTAACACACGCAACCGGCGACGGTATCAAATCAAGGACATGGAAGGAATTATTTCCAAGAATGAGATTGGAATTGGCATTTGAATTTTCTTTCCCTTTTACACTTACAGGTTTAACTTTTCGCAGCACATTCATGGGACGAGCTTTTTCATGACAAAGACAACTCGCTAATCATTAGCAAAGGCAATATAAAAATTGAGAATTGAAATTGTTACTCTTTTCTTCCCGGGTAACCGTTTTTCGCGGTTTTTTACACTAGTCATTTATAGTAGATTTCCTTTTTGTTTTGTGTTGAGATAAAACTTCATTGTGGGTAATTTTTTTCCCATAACACAACTTTTCCTTTGCCAACCCTGCATAAGATTAGCCGAAAAAAATTGGTTTCGTATGGTGATCCCGCTTACTTTTTTGCGGATGAGGGTGTGGGACCACACATGATAAAGCATGAAGCATGCCATTAAGTGCTATCTAAAATTCAACGTTGTTTAGCTGTGAAGTTGTATCAATACAGCCGAGGTAACACCGTTTTTATGGAGTTTTCACATTTCATGTTTGGGCATTTGCATATTAGCACGATATTTTAAGTACTAGGAAATCATGGAAACGTTTCCTGATTTTAAAATATCAAAAAGAAAATTAAAAGGGTTACTTCAGGACGCCGAAAAGAGCGCAACGGTAATAGATCTTGTGTATGTTTCGGACAAAGATCCCGGCATCGAACGAGTGAAGCGCGGGAAAAGTTTCATTTATGTCAGGAATGAAAATCAGATCACCGATGAAAAAGAACTTTTAAGAATTAGGCAATTAGTTATTCCTCCCGCGTGGGAAAATGTTTGGATATGCACCTTACCCAATGGTCATTTGCAGGCTACCGGCAGTGATACAAAAAAAAGAAAACAGTATCTCTATCACCCCGCCTGGTGTAGTTTTCGCAACCAGACGAAGTTCTTTCAATTGCTGGCATTCGGAAAAAAATTACCCTCCATTCGCCAACAACTTGCAACCGATCTGTCAAAGCCAGGCCTGCCTGTTGAAAAAGTATTGTCTGCTGCAGTCACGATCATGCAACACACCGGCATACGGGTCGGCAATTCGATGTATGAAAAACTGTATGGTTCATTTGGCTTAACGACGTTAAAAGACAAACACGTCCAGGTTAATGGCAATAGGGTAAAATTCTGTTTTAAAGGCAAGAAAGGGATTTATCATGAGATTGACCTAAAGAGCGCAAAGCTGGCCAGGATAGTAAAACAGTGCAGAGATATTCCCGGTAAGGAGCTTTTTCAATTTTATGACGAGCAGGGTGAGAAAAAGTCCATTGATTCCGGAATGGTAAATGACTACATCAAAAATATTTGTTCCGATAATTTTACTACAAAGGATTTTCGGACCTGGACAGGGACCGTATATGCCATGGAAGCATTGAAAAAATTAGGATGTTGCGATTCGGAAGCAGAAATGAAAAAGAAGACTGTGGAAGCCCTGGATATTGTTGCGAAGCGCTTGGGAAATACAAGGGCGATCTGCAAAAAATACTATGTGCATCCAATCGTACTTGACCTTTTTGCCAGCAGCCAGTTAGACAAATACTTGCAGGGGGATAAGATTAAAACGACGGAGGGTCTTTCTGAAGTTGAAACTATTCTCATGAACATCCTGGACTCCGCAGCATGAAGTCGCCCCGGCCCTCAATGAAAAATCCCCCGATTTTGTCGGAGGATCGTTCAAGAAAGGTTTTCTCATGTGAACGCTCATCAAACCAGCAGTACAAGTTTAATTTGGGTTGCAAAGTAAGTAAAATTACAATTATGCGCTTAATTTATATTCCGCAGGCTTATCAACGGCAGGCTCCGGTTTCTTTAATTTGTGAATGTTGTAGAAGATAACGGTTACAATCGTCATCATTACCACCAGCGTACCCAGGATAAATTCAGGACGCAATTGTTTTAGCCAATATACTTCGATCAGGATAAAA
>VBAU01000207.1 GCA_005883855.1 Bacteroidota bacterium | reverse complement strand
CAAGTAATAGAGTATAGAGTTCCCATGCTTTACAGGACAAACATGATGTACGTTCTGCGCGTGGGAGGAAAGGTGATCACCGGCAAGCTGATAAATATCAGGTGATGTAAAAATTGAAAAACTATAACGTAAGGCTGTCTCTAACGAGGCAGCCTTTTTTATTTATCAATGAATTTGTTCAGCAAGAAATATTGAGCGGTATCTGCGAGGACACAGCAATTTAGTGTTTTGATACCAGGAAAGTCCGTCGGCATCAGCTTATAATTGGCCCATACTGGTCCTTCCAATCCCATTTCCATCGCCGATGTGACCATAACCACATCTCCGGGTGTTCGGAAACAAAATCGTGCAGATATTGGACATACTTCTTCGTCAGTTCTCCCTCTTTTAGCGCACCCGGATTCTCCTCTCCCATGTCAAAAATTATCCTATAATATCCACGTCTCTCTTTTATGAATTTGCTAAACAGAACCGGTGTGTTTCCTCTTCTTGCCCCGCTCTCCGGCGCCTTAAGAAATGGTGTCGGCTTGCCAAAAAAATTATACCACAATGCTTTTTCCGGGTTCCCCGGATTTTGATCCGCCACTAATATGAGCAGGTATGGTTGATTTCTGTAAGGAATGATAGCATTTCGCATGTCCGTCGCCGGGAGCAGTACTGCACCAGTTCTTGACCTCACCTTCAAAAAGATTTTGTCAACGACTTTGTTTCCTATCGGCATATACACCACAATGAAAGCTTGCTTAGCTCTGGCTGCCACACCCACGCAAGCTCCTTCCCAGTTGAAGTTATGGGCCAGCTGTATTTGGGCGCGTTTGCCCTGCTCATAAAGTGAATCAAGTAAAGAGCAATCCCCATAAAAATGTTGCGCGATAAATTTGGGTGAAGCCGAAATCAGCTTGATAAATTCGATAAAATTATCAGTAAAGTTTTTGTAGAATCGCTTGGCAATTGTTTTTATCTCTTCCTGACTTTTTTCGGGAAAGGCCTGCCTCAAATTTGCAAACACAACTTTTTTTCGATAGCCGACCACATAATAAAGTATAAGGTAACCAAAATCAGAAACCAGGTATAGCGCTCCTAAAGGAAGCAATGAGATAATATAAAGTAGTCCGTAAACGATATAATACATGCACTTCAAATGATGAATAAAAGTAGAAAATTGTCAACGTTCAGATGAGTAGCGGACTTTGTGAGCGGCAAAGGTATTGGCTCATACAACAGGCTCACAACACTACGTTCTGAACCAATTCACTCTTGCCAGGATAGTCAGTATTGTAATGCAGCCCGCGGCTCTCTTTTCTGAACGAGGCACTTTTCACTATTAAGTACCCTACGGAAATCATATTCCTCAACTCTAACAATTGCGGTGACAGGTTACTTGTCTGGTACAATTGCTCTGTTTCCTCCCAAAGCAGATCGATTCGTCGCATGGCACGTTGCAAACGAATGTCGTTACGGACGATACCTACATAATCGCTCATTACCAGTTGCAATTCCTTAAGGCTTTGCGTGATCAGGATCATTTCCTTTGGTTCGGAAGTGCCACGAGCGTTCCAGTCGGGTATGTTTTTGTTAAAAGTGATAGAATTGATGTGGTCCGCTGCATCAATAAAACAGCGGTGGGCAAAGACAATGGCTTCAAGGAGTGAATTGCTCGCCAGGCGGTTGGCGCCGTGCAAGCCTGTACTCGCACATTCGCCGCACGCAGATAGATTCTTTATTGATGTTCTACCCCATTCATCCGTCTTGATTCCTCCGCAGCTGTAATGAGCAGCGGGCGCCACCGGGATCATGTCCTTTGTAATATCAACACCAATTGATAAACATTTTTCGTAAATGTTGGGAAAGTGCTCAACGAATTTTTCTTTACCCATATGCCTGCAGTCAAGATAGACGTGCTCAGTACCGGTACGTTTCATTTCGCTATCAATCGCCCTTGCAACAATGTCCCTCGGTGCCAGGTCCTTTCTTGAATCATATTTTTCCATGAATGCTTCGCCGGTCTTATTTCTGAGAACACCTCCGTCACCGCGTACGGCTTCAGTAATTAAAAATGCATGCCCTCTCACCCCTGGCTCGTATAATGCCGTGGGATGAAATTGAATGAACTCCATGTTTTCGATTCGCCCTTTTGCCCGATAAACCATCGCCACCCCATCTCCTGTTGCGATTGACGGATTGGTTGTTGTGCGATACACCTGCCCGTTTCCACCGGTTGCGATCAGTGTACGTCGAGCTAATATTTTTTCGATCGCATTTGTCCGCAAGTTCAGCGCATAAACGCCGTAACATTCAACGTCAGGAGTGGATTTAGTGACTAAATAGCCTAAATGGTGTTGGGTGATGATATCTACAACGAAACAATAATTGACTAGCTCAATGTTTGAACGCCCCTTTATGGAAAGGAGAAGAGCCCTTTCTATTTCTCTACCTGTAATGTCTTTATGATGAAGAATGCGAAACGCCGAATGACCTCCTTCCTTGCCCAATTTGTAGTCGCCGTCCGGCTCTTTGTCGAATTTGGCGCCCCAATCAATGATCTCGTTGACCCGTTCAGGGCCCTCTTTCACTACAATCTCCACCACGTGTCGGTTACATAATCCATCACCAGCGATCAGGGTGTCCTCAATGTGCTTTTGAAAACTGTCGTTCTCAAGATCGTTTACAACGGCCACTCCGCCTTGCGCATATTTTGTGTTGGTTTCATCAGCCGTCGCTTTGGTGATTACGATTACTTTTTTGTCAGGATATTTTTGAGATACTTTTAAAGCATATGTCAACCCCGCAATTCCTGAACCTATCACTAAAAAATCTGTCTCCATTTGTTTCGTTTCACTTTTTTTGGGCCACTGTCATGTTTAGGAAATGTTGCTTCTCCGATACCGTCTCCGTACTCAATCAAGGGTTTCGTCCCGAATATATGTCGAGGCCCCACCCGTAATGAACAACTGCGCCAGCCCGTAGGTCAGCATAATCGTTACTCCGGCGGAACTAAACGTTGCATAAAATTTGTTGAATGCGAGCATTGAATCTGAGACAACAAATAAAATCGCTCCAATCATCATCCACCAACCCGCTCTCTTATTTTTACTGAACATAGTATGCATTGCCAGCATCACCATAAAACTCAAGACAACGCCATAGATCCGCACAGGCAATTTCATATTACCAAGATGGGGCGAAATAATGCTGATCAAAATAAAATAGTAGACAATCACTACTAATAAGAGCAGCGCATTGCCACGTATGTGTTCTTTCATGCGAATGTTATGGAAAAAGACAATGTAAAAGACCTGTGCAACAAAAAATGCAGATAGCCCGAGCAGAAAAAAAGCAGAATTCCTCTCTTCAAACATCAATAATACGTCCCCGAGCCAGGAAAAAACCAACGCCAGGATAATCCATGCCTTTAAGGGTGTAGGAGCACGGCGGGTTTGGATAAAGAAATAAATTGTCAACACCGGCATTAGCAAAGGTTTTGAAATACTTCTTAACGTGTCATTGTTTAAATAAATGGAAACAAGATTGGCAAGCAATAGAAAAATAAAAACAATTATCCACGCTGATTTTTGCATGCAGTTAATTTATTGAACAAGTAGGTTTACTCAAAACGTCATCTGTGCTACGGCTCTACCCAGGCATTATTTTCCTTGAGCAAGTCAATCAACTCCTGCACGGCTACATCGCTGTTCACGTTTCTCTTTATGATTTCTTTCCCTCTGTACAAGGTGATCTTTCCAGGGCCACTTCCTACGTAACCAAAATCGGCGTCAGCCATTTCACCTGGTCCGTTTACAATGCAGCCCATGATAGCAATTTTTACCCCTTTTAAATGATTCGTAACTGCCCGTATCCGTGCTGTGGTTTCCTGCAGATCAAACAAAGTTCTGCCGCAACTCGGACAAGAAATATATTCAGTTTTTGAAATTCGGGTTCTTGTTGCCTGCAATATTCCAAATGCCACGCCATTGACCAATCGAATACCACTCTTGTTAATCACATCGGCTGGCGTTGATGTACCGTCCCTGTTGAACGATGGACTATTTTCATCTCCTTCCACCTCTCGCAACCAGAGACCATCCCCCAATCCTTCCAGGAATAGTGCCCCGGCTTCAGTCGCGTGCTGAATTAATTGTTCATCCTGACTTCCCCAACCGCTGTCAATAATATTTATTACAGGATTTTTAATGCCTCGGTCCAATAGTTCGACATACATTCGGCGGATTGATTGCATTGCGTTCGTTACCGAAGAGCGTAAACAGAGCACAACGGTTGGATCATTTCTGACATAGTCAAGGCAACGGTTGAAATCCTCCATGTTGGCATAAGCCTCACCTACATCCACCAAGACGAAATTAGCTATTTGGGACTTGCTGCAGGAAGGCTGTGTGAATTCGGAAATTTCATGAGCAGGATAGTATTTTTCTTTATCGTTAATGTTTCTCCACGTTGCTGCCGATAAAATTGGCCGTAGAGCACCCGGCAATTGAAAGTCTATTGTTTTATCGCCTGTAAAAATATAATCGGCAGCAGCGTCAGCAATTGCCCATTTACCTGCTGGAGCATCGTAGCTGTATCCGATATCCTGTAAATTCCCGGGCGTTATCTTTTCAACCTGGCTGAGATCAGCAATGACAACAGGCACATGTTTAGCGCCGATATTTTGCACTTCTAAGGTTTGCCGCCTTTGGTAGTTGAATGGATCATATGACATCCTCCTGATTGGTAGTATGTTTTCTCTCTTGCCGCGGCAGTCATCCTCATATCTTCCGACCAAATTTTTACAGACGGGTATTTCGAACTCAGGGTCCTCGGTTAATGAAACTCGTATAGTATCCCCCAAACCATCTTCCAGCAGGGTACCGATTCCGACGGCACTTTTTATTCTTCCATCCAGGCCATCGCCCGCCTCTGTCACGCCCAAATGTAATGGATAGCATTCGCCGAATTCTTCAAACATAGTTTTTACAAGCAACCTGTATGCATGCACCATAACCTGCGGATTACTGCTCTTCATGCTCAACACAACCTGGTGATAACTTTCATTCCGGGCAATGCGCAAAAACTCCATGGCGCTTTCAACCATGCCCAATGGAGTGTCTCCGTACCGACTCATGATACGATCGCTTAGCGAGCCGTGATTCGTACCGATACGCATCGAGGTCCCATACTCCTTGCAAATTTTTATCAACGGAACAAACCGTTGGTATATCCGATCAATTTCCTCCCGGTATTGTGCATCAGTGTACTCGACAATCTCAAATTTTTTCTTATCGACATAATTACCGGGGTTTACTCTCACTTTTTCCACGATCCGGGCTGCGATCTCGGCAGCATTGGGAGTAAAATGAATATCCGCCACAATAGGTGTCTTGTAACCCCTCCTGCGCAATTCATTTTTTATATGCAATAGGTTTTCCGCTTCTCGCTTTGACGGAGCCGTTATTCGGATCAATTCAGAACCAGCCTCGATGCAGCGAATCGATTGTTCAACTGTCGCCAATGTGTCCATGGTGTCTGTGGTGGTCATCGTTTGCACACGAATAGGATGCCCCTGATGGCCATTGGGATTACCGAGCAACAGATCGCCAATCTGCACTTCACGTGTTCTCAATCTTTTGTACCCTGTAAGGGACTCGCAATAAAGATCCATGAAACCTCCATCCTCGCCACATGGCGGGGCGTTTTTCTGAAATGCAAAAATAACAATTGGATTGCGGATGAGAAGTTATCAATATTCTAATGAATTCTTCGTCGGGAGGATATCGCAATTTATCACATTAGAGAGAGAAATTCGTTTACCCTACCAATCCTTCGGCAGCGAGTTGCCGGTTCTTGAATTTTTTTGTATTCGCTCCTGCACTTGCTTTTCCTTTTGTTCAAGCAACTTCAATTGTTGTTCGGCTTCGCGTGGCGATATTTTGGGCTTTGGCTGTTGTTTTTGCTCTTCCTTTTTTTTCTCCTGTTTTTTAGGTGGATTTTTTTTCTTCAACTCCAGCAAAGCCTTCTGCAGGTTCTCCCTTGCTTCCTTGTCATTAGGATCCAGCCGCAAAGTTTCTTTATAAGCTTCTATGCTTTCCTCTAATTTCTTTTGCTGGGTGAGCAACACGCCCTGGTTATAAGTTGCCTTCGGTCGAATGGCTGTTTTATTTTCATTTACATTTAGCTCCGCGAGCAGTTTGTCGGCGTCTGGTTTCTTATCCTGCTTTATAAGTGCGTTGGCAAGATTAAACTTTGCGATTTTGTTATTCGGTGAATTCTGTAACGCTTTTTCATACTCAGATTCGGCTTTGTCATACTGCTGCTGCCGGTAAAAATTATTTCCCTGTTGAATGATACTATTTTCCTGCTGAGCTCTTAGCACCGCAGTTGTTGATAAAAATAATATAACGATTAGATACTTCATGCCAGTTTTCGCTTCCTTTCGGGCAATATAAATTCAAGAATCAATAACAAAAACATCGCCATCGTAAACCACATGTAATAGGTTTTATAATTTAACAACGAAACGTCCACAAATGTTTTCCTTTCTACCTGCGACAACTGTTTCATTAGCGCGTCAACTGTTTGGTCGCCGTTTTCAAAATGCACATAAATCCCATTAGTCTTTTGCGCGATCTGTTGCAATATCGCTTCATTCAATTTTGAAATCACGATGTTGCCCATAGCATCGCGTTTAAAGTCATTTGTCGCTGAGTCCGGGATTTGTGCGCCCTCCGGGGAACCAATTCCAACGGTACAAACCATTACGCCCTGCTGCTCAAGGTCGGCAGCGGTTTGCATCGTCTCCTCATCGTGATCTTCACCGTCCGAAATCAGGACAACAGATTTGAATCTCCCTTCTTTTGTGTTAAATGCTCTGGCACTCATTTGCAGGGCCTCGCTAAAGACCGTTCCCTGTGTGGGTATGGCATCAGGGTTTGAAGAAGAGACGAAAATGGCAGCGGCTCCATGATCGACAGTTAACGGCATTTGCAGATATGCTTTACCTGCAACCATTAACCTTAGAATCATTTGCTTCGCTCTTTCCAGGCGATTTGGGGTAATATCGGTGGCAAGCATGCTTCTACTCACGTCGAGCGCAATCACCACATCAATTCCTTTCCGTGCAATGTTATCAGCAGCCCCGGGTTTGCGAAGATTGGCTACCGCCACCACACCAAGGGCGAAGGCCAGGGAGAATAGAATGAATTTGGTAGTAAAGAGACGGGATGAAAAATTCTTGATGAGCTGCTTAACCAGGTTCGTATCGCCAATTTTCTTTATCGTTTTTTTCTTCCACCTGAGAAGGAATAAGAAAAGACAAATAAAAATGGCGAGGGCCGAAAACAGCCAAAGAAACTCCGTGTATTGAAACTGAAAATTCAACGCTTGTTTATCAATAATTAAACCAGTTTGTCACATTTTCCCTTGCATAAAACCTAACTGCCCCAGGATTTCTTTTAAAATCTTCATTCGCATGGGTGGTATATCAGCATTTGGGTCAGCGCTCTCAAAATTGAGAACGAAAAAATAGGGGTGTTTATTTTCTTCGATCCAACATACAACCCATGACAACTGATTACCCTGCTCCATACGACCCCAGCCGGTTTTGTAACTTAATTTGTAATTGGCGTCATCTTCAAAAAGCATGGCTCGCTTAACCATCCCCTGGTAGGTGTCAAAAAAGGGAAGCTGGCTAAAGTATAATTTTTTGACTAAGCCTAATTCTTCATCCGGTTTTATTTTGAGTGAATTATCCAGCCAGAATGTATCAATCCGCGTTTTTATCTTTTTTGTACCATAAGAAAGACTGTCAAGCCATGTTTGCATAGTGTCTTTTCCAATCCTTCTTGCCACCTCCTGGAAATATGGAACTGCCGATACACGGAAAGCTTCATACATGGTCAGGTCTTTGTTCCATTCTTTCACAGGTCGTTCGATTCCGTCCCATTTTATTACCATGCTATCATTGGTGATCTTGCCCGTTTGCAACCCAATCAGTGCGTTCACAATTTTGAATGTAGACGCTGGCAAGTACGAGCTATCCCGATACCGCTTTAAATTATAAATCGTGAATTGCCCGGTTCCATTATCGAACAAGGCGAAAGTTCCGTTGACGTGATAGTCATCAAAAAAATGCTTGAGATTATGGTCAATCTTGACATTGTTGGGTGAACACGAGTACAGGCAGCTCAGCAATAAAACGATTATACCAAATAACTTCATCACCGAAAAATTTTCCGGCAAAGGTACGTGCGTCCAAAAGAATTAAGAATGAATGCATGAAAATTTGGATGCTGCCATTCATGATCCTTAATTTTAATTATCAATTTTTGAAAATGTTCAATGTTGAAAATTTCTACTTATTCCTTACGGTAAGCCTTCTTATAAATATATCGCCCGGTCCCGACATGATCTATACTGCAGCAAGAAGTTTGTCGCAAGGGACAAAGGCTGGAGTCTTTTCAGCCTTGGGAATTTTTACAGGATGTCTCTTTCACATTGCTGCGGCAACGTTCGGATTGTCAAAGATCATTGAAGAATCCGTCTTGCTTTTTTCAATCATTAAGTATGCAGGAGCCGCTTACCTTATCTATCTCGGTATTCGGTCATTAATCAAGAAAAAAAAGAACGGCACACAAATAACGTCGTTACCCTCCATGACCAATCGAAAGATATTTTTCCAGGGAATGACGACGAATATTTTGAATCCGAAGGTGGCCATCTTTTTTCTCTCATTTTTACCTCAGTTCATTGACCCACATTCAAGATACCTGCAAGGACAAATTGCTTTTTTAGGATTATGGTTTGATATGCAAGGAACCCTCGTTTTGTTATTGGTCGCAACTGTAACCGGCGCATTTAGAAATTTGTTGCAAAAGAATCCCGGATTTTGGCAATGGCAAGAAAGAATCACCGGTGTAATATTATTTGCGCTGGGAATAAAAATGCTTCTTACTAAAAAATAAAATCCCGACACGGTCGGGACTTGGCATTTAGATGTAAATGCCGTTGTTTAAGCGATAATGTTTTCTTCCCTGGCAGTCCCTTTTGCTTGCCGCACAGGATGAAAGCAAAAACGCAAAAACAATGAATGTGAAGATGAAAATAAATAATCTCTTCATTACATTTTTTTTTGTGGGGATGAATTAATTCAGCTTATCAAAGGAGGGATCGGTAAGGTTGGCTTATCAAAAGAAGTAACGAAAATAATACCAGATTATTATTTTTCATATACAAACGCGTAATTTTCCTATCCGACCAACATTCGCTCAATTGCTCTCGACAACATTCAACTCCTTTCCAATTTTGGTGAACGCAGAAATAGCCTTATCAAGATGATGTTGCTCATGTGCGGCACTTAATTGTACGCGGATGCGCGCCTGTCCCTGAGGTACAACCGGGAAAAAGAATCCAATCACGTAAATATCCTCGCCCAAAAGTTTTGCTGCGAATTCCTGTGCTACAACTGCGTCATACAGCATAATCGGAACAATGGGATGCTCGCCGGGCTTTATATCAAATCCCGCCTCAGTCAGTTTGTTCCTGAAATATTTCGTGTTCCTCTCCAATTTATCACGCAACTCGGTTGTTTCACTGAGCATATTCAATACTGCGATGGAGGCACCTGTTATGGAAGGGGCCAATGTATTGCTAAACAGGTAGGGTCTTGAGCGCTGCCGAAGAAGATCGATAATCTCTTTTCTCCCGCTCGTAAATCCCCCGCTTGCTCCCCCTAGCGCCCCCATTACGCCTCGGTATTCGTGCGTACCACGGCCTGTCTTACCCATAAAACCCGAGGCATGGCATTCATCAATCATGACTATAGCATCGTATTTGTCCGCCAGGTCGCAGATCTTGTCTAACTGTGCAATAGTTCCATCCATGCTAAAAACCCCGTCGGTAACGATCATACGGCTTCTGCATTTGGACGCGTTCTTTAGCTTAGCTTCCAGGTCATCCATGTTATTATGCTCGTAGCGGAAACGCTGAGCCTTGCACAACCGAACTCCGTCAATGACGGATGCATGATTTAATGTATCGGAAATAATCGCATCCTCTTCGCCAAGTAAGGGCTCGAAGATTCCGCCGTTCGCGTCAAAACATGCGGCATATAAAATGGTTTCTTCAGTGCCTAAAAACGTGGCAATCTTTTTCTCCAACTGTTTATGGATATCCTGGGTTCCGCAAATAAAGCGAACACTGCTCATGCCGTAACCATGGGACTCGATCGCAGCATGTGCCGCTTCGATGACTTTAGGGTGAGATGACAGACCGAGGTAATTATTGGCGCAAAAGTTCAAAACCGTCTTCCCATTCACTGTTATTTGGGCTCCCTGGGGGCTGCTTATAATCCTTTCGTTCTTATACAAGCCGGAAGCTTTAATCTCGTCAATCTCCTGCGCTATTCGCTTTACAAAGCTTTCGTTCATGATCGCAATTTGAATGGCAAATATAATTGGTTGCTTTAAACGGTGATTTGAATTCAGTCCGTTCTGCGGGCAACTGGTGTGCCGATGTATCCGATATCAGGTAACGGAGACCGCAAACTCTTAACGTCCAGGTAACATTTGCCTATTTATCTTCGTCAAACGAAAAAACCAACACTATGAGGATAGGAGCTTTCTTGCGATTTGTAGTTTTGGCAGTAGTCGTGCTAACTACTTTATTTATTCTGCGCTCTTCGTCGGTGAAGCCACAGCCCGCTTCAAAAGACCTCAAAGAAGAATGTTGCAGCAAAAAATGTAAAGTCATCGAGGACAACAATATGCTCTGGGAAACCTTTCCCCGGCAATTTATCTCGGTGTTGACATTGCCCGTCGCCCCCTATAGATTCCTGCCAATAAGAATTGCGACCAGGATGAGTTTTTCCCTTAAACAATTATTGCAGTACATGTAACAATTTGCCCGGTTCATCCGTATTACTTTCGATTACGGGGTTTTACAGCTAATTTTGAGTATTGTACCGGCTGTTTATGACTGAAAAAGAATACAATTTATGTGTGACTGAGTATGCAGATAATGTGTACCGTTTCATTGTGAAAAACCTTCGGCATGAAGAAGATGCCCGGGACGTTGTCCAGAGCGCATTTGAAAAAATGTGGCGCAACCGGGATGGAATCGATCCGGAAAAATGCAAATCCTATTTGTTTACCGTAGCGTATCACCAGATGATCGATCACCTAAGAAAGACAAAAAGAATACAGCTAAAGGACGAATTTAACGATGAGACAAGAGTGGTGAATCACGATGTACATAATGCAAAAAAGATCCTGGAACAGGCATTAGAGCGGCTGAGCGAAACACAAAAAAGCCTCGTGATGCTTAAGGACTACGAAGGCTATAGTTACGAGGAAATTGGAAAAATAACGGGACTGAATGAAAGCCAGGTAAAGGTCTACCTCCACAGGGCCAGGGTACAGTTGAAAAATTATTTGGTAAGACCGGAGAACGTGATCTGAGTAAAGTAAAAAGAAAATGAAAATTGATCGATATAATTACGAAGAGTATTTCGTGCTTTACATTGACAACGAGTTGACCGTTGAGCATATGAAGCAGGTTGAACTGTTTGTGATGGAGAACCCGGATCTTGAAGAAGAATTGGTAATGCTTCAACAGTCAAGATTGATCCCTGATGAGGGCATTGTGTTTGATGAAAAGCATTTGTTGATGAGGGAAGAGAATGATTCTTTCATCAACATGAATAATTATGAGGAAAGGTTGGTTTCATACGTGGACAATGAGCTGAATGCGGAACAAAAAATCGTTGTCGAGAAATTTGCAGCGAATCATCTTAATATCCAACAGGAGCTCACTTTATTCCAGCAAGCAAAACTCCAACCTGAAAAGATCTTTTTTACCGACAAGCAGGTTCTTTATAAAAGAGAGACCGCAAGAATTATGAGCATGCAGTGGTGGAGAATTTCCGTGGCCGCCATGTTGGTGTTGGCTGCGGGTATAGGACTCTTTTCGATTTTTAATAAGAAACCTTCTACGGGTAATGGAAATATTGCTAAGAAAGCAATTAATAAAGGGCAACCAGCAAGTACCGCCAATACTAACTCTTCAAACAAGAATACATCCGTTTCCGTTAGTCCTGCTCAGTCAGAAAACGAGCATCTCGCGGCAAGGACTCATGACAGAGTTGAGAAGAAAGATAACCGCAAGCCGAAAGTCGTTCGCGATGACAAAAGGGATGAACAACAGTTCGCCGTGAACTCAACGCCAACTCGGGTTATTATTCCAAATGAAATTGGTGTTCAGTCAGTGCAAACAAAGTCCCTGGACTTAGCCACGCTTAATCAAAACATAAATACTCTAAAAATCGTTGATCCCACTGTAACAAAACAGACCGTTCAAACGCCTCAACCTATGTATGCCAGCAACACTGACAACGATGAAAACAAAAGATTTCGTGGGTTTTTCCGGAAGGCTTCACGAATCATAGAACGCAGCACCAACGTCAATCCGACTGAAAATGATGAAAGAGTGCTTATCGGTGGAATGGCTATAAACCTAAAATAATTTTCTTCAAAAAATCAGAGAACATGAAAAGGATTTTAACCCTTGGTATCGTTTTATGCATGGCACTGTCGAGCTTCGCCCAGGTGGACACAACGGGCAAGGAAAAACCTTCCGAAAAATCGGACACGATAAAAGTCGGAGGTATGATCATTATTCGTAAACCCGGTGGAGAACATGACATTTATAAAAAGGACAAAGAGTCCAACACTTATCATCATAACGACTATGGCAGGCCAGCCAACATAAGTACAAACTGGTGCATATTTGACTTCGGCTTTTCTAATTACACCGATAAGACAAATTATTCGTCAGCAGAAACTAAAGCGTTTGCCCCGGGCACTAGCAAAGACGCGTTCAGGCTAAATACGTGGAAGGCCCGCAATATTAATTTGTGGTTGTTTATGCAAAAGCTGAATGTCGTCCAACACGTCATCAACCTAAAGTATGGGTTTGGCATGGAATTGAATAACTATTATTACTCAGATAATAGGCTTCACTTTGAAAAAAATCCCACTGTTATTAAGGTAGATTCCGAATATGTAGCCCTTGATAAAAACAAACTTGCAGCCGATTATTTCACGGTTCCTTTAATGATTAATTTCAATTTTACTCCTGGGCGCGGAAGAGGCTTCGGCATCAGCGCGGGAGTGAGTGGTGGCCTTCGTTACAGCTCGCGACAAAAAATAAAAAATAACGGTGACAGGATTAAATTACACGACGATTTCGATCTCAGGACATGGAAAGTATCTTATATAGGAGAAATCTTACTTGGTCCCATTAAACTATACGGTAGCTACGCTACACAAAGCATGTGGGAAAAAGGATTAGATCAAACCCCTTATACAGTCGGCGTTCGCCTGTCTAACTGGTAGGACGAGGATTTCTCATGTAAATTTGCAAGACCGGCGTCGTAAATGATGCCGGTTTTTTTTCCGATATAGTTGTTTTTTTTAGTTTTGAAAAAGCATCGTTAAAAACCCGTCCGCTTCAAGAGATTTATCCACAAGAAAAATAAAAGGAAAAGAGTTACGTTGATTTTAAGGCGGTCAAAGGATGTTAACTTATGAAACTACCCATTGTTCTCTCGTCCGTGTTCCTGGGAAGCAGCGTATTCTTCTCGAGCCCACATGTTGTTACGACAACTAAGTTTTCTACTGGGATAAAAAAAAGAGTCATTGAAGGAAATACAAAAATCCTTCCTGTTGGAACAGTCTATATCATTATTGACAAATCAGACTATGAGCTGAATGTTTATGATTCCAAGGGCTGGTTTGCCACATACCCAGTAGTATTTGGCAATGGCAGCCTCGAGGATAAAAAAATGGAGGGTGACAGAAATACTCCGGAAGGCACCTTTCACCTTATCTCAAAAAAGGTCCATGACAAATGGGATCGCTTTATGGCATTAGATTATCCAACCAGGGACAGTTATGAAAAATTCAGGATAAGAAAGCTGAGAGGAGAGATACCGGCAAACGCAAGGATTGGCGGAGGCGTAGGAATTCACGGTACGTGGCCCCATGATGATTATATCATTGATCGTTACAAAAACTGGACGATGGGATGTATTTCCATGAAGAATAATGACGTTGAGGATTTGTACAGTTATGTGCCTGCAGGCACCATGGTTGTTATAAGAAAGTAACTATTTTGAAAGAAAATCCTTTATCTCTGTTCTCCATTTATCCGGATCCTTGTTTAGAAAAGGCTCATGGCCGACATCTTTATACACTACTAATCTTTTCTCTCTCGAACTAATGTTCCTAAAAATACAGTCTGTTTCTTTTCGGGTCACCAATTTATCCAAAGCGCCATACTGCAGCAGCACCGGACACTTAATCTTTTTAACATACTCGCAGGTATTATGTCTAAACCCGTTAAACCCCCTCTCAACGCCCGACCAAAAAGTAACAAGTAGTCCAAACGGCTCTTCAGGAAACCCCAGAATTCTTGCTCTTCCTTCCAAAAGATTCTTCAAGTTGCCAAATGGAGTATCGAGAATGATGCGCGAAGGTGAGATGTCATAATCGTAAACACCTTTTGAAATAACCACGGCGCCCAATGAAAAACCGTAAAGAATAATATTTCTTTCCCCTTTTTTTTCGATAAAGTCATAAGCCAATTTGACTTCCTCGCCTTCCCTGACACCAGGAGTAGTCGTGTTCCCGCCGCTATTTCCATGCGCCCGAAGTTCCATGAGCATGACATTAAATCCTAAATACATAAACTCATAAGCCTGGGTAAGGAGGAACGACTTATTTCCTCCAAGTCCATGAAATAAAATCACTGTTCCCCGCGACGAGTCGATTGGAATGTACCAGGCTTCGATTGTCAAATCATTTTTTGTTTTGAGATGAATGGTTTCAAACGGAAAATGGGGAACCTCACTAATGGTTGTTTTTTGAAATTTAGGTCCGCGGAACAACTTCCATGTTTTCGTGAAAATATTTTTTGTAAAGGATGGAGCTCGCTTTGACGCTGGTTCGTAAAAGTGCGTCAGCTTGTAGCCGTAAAGAATGCCGCTTATGTTAATCAGAATAAATTGAACAAGCAAGAACCATAAGACCCATTTCAGAATGGAAGCTCTTTTGTTACCTCTGTTTGATTGATTCATCACGTGCTGAGGGTTAGTAAATCGCTGCCGCTAAAACCGCAGCAAAAAAAACACTTTTAGACTATTCTTTTTAGAAAAGAAAGAATAATAAATAAAGGGTATAGATTTTGCTGTTGAACGGCAACATTACCCTGACATGTGAAAAACCCTTTAAAGCAGCTTTCCGGGCTGCTTTTTTATTTAAACCTTTCCGTTTTTAATTTCCTCCACAATCGCAGGATCAAGCAACGTAGTGGTGTCACCCAAATTATCTGTTTCACCCTCTGCGATCTTTCTCAGGATGCGACGCATGATTTTTCCGCTTCTTGTCTTTGGCAATCCGCTCACAAATTGAATTTTGTCCGGCTTCGCAATCGGGCCGATAATTCTCGCCACCGTTTGACTGATGTTTTTTCTCATGCTGTCTGAATCACCGTGTAAATGTTGACAGATGACGTAAGCGTAGATGCCTTGTCCTTTGATGTCATGATGATATCCTACCACCGCGCTCTCCACTACATCACTATGCATATTAATTGCATTTTCCACTTCTGCGGTTCCGATCCTGTGGCCACTCACATTTAAGACATCGTCAACTCTTCC
>VBAU01000568.1 GCA_005883855.1 Bacteroidota bacterium | reverse complement strand
AAGGAACGGAAATGTGTGGGTAGCCTGTTACTGCGGCGGGCAGCGTGAGAGATACATCGCCCCAATGATCGCCGTAAACCACATCAATGCTGCAAGCTGGACCCATGGTCAGTCCACAAATGGCGTCAAGTTTGTTTTGGGTGATAAGACCGTCGATCATCTTTCTGGATTCAACGTGACTCTTGTGAAAGGCGTCTTTATATTCTTTACTATCCAATCCAACTTTCTTTTCAGAGCCTTCTAAAATTTCCTGTTTAAAAAATGGCATGGCTTTATTTTCATTCTGCTTATTAAACTCGATGACATCCGCAAGCTTTTTCATTTTTGCGTTGGCCGAAGAAAGGTATTTGTTCAAACCATCTCTGAATTCATATTGCAATACGAGGAATTCGGCATCGCCTGCCTTATTGATTTTTTCAAGGTATTCGAGTTCTACTATCTCAGCGCCGGATTGTTTCATAAGTTCAATTGCCCTTTGCTGCAGCGCATGCATGTATTGATTATCACCCTGTGGTTTTTTGTCAACCCCAATTCTTTTCCCCCGGAGTGTGTTGGCATCAAGAAATTCTGTGTAGTCAGTTTGTGATTTCCCATTGCTTTGGCTTGTCACGGAATCATTCGGATCAATGCCAGCCATGGCGCCAAGAAGAATTGCTACATCTTTCACCGTTCTTGCCATTGGACCAGCCGTGTCCTGCGTGGCTGATATCGGAATGATGCCTGAGCGACTTACCAAACCAACAGTCGGCTTAATACCGACTATGCCATTTACCGATGCTGGACATGTGACTGAACCGTCGGTCTCAGTGCCGACAGCCACGGTACATAAATTGGCGGCCACCGCTGCACCTGAGCCCGAGCTTGAGCCACAGGGATTGTGGTCAATGATGTACGGGTTTTTTGTCTGCCCTCCGCGACTGCTCCAGCCAGAACAAGAATGAGATGAACGAAAGTTGGCCCACTCGCTTAAATTGGTCTTACCAAGAATCACAGCACCTGCAGCTCTCAATTTTTTTACAACAAAGGCATCGGTTGACGCGATATGTCCTTCCATGGCTAATGCACCTGCGGTGGTTTGCATTTTATCGCCGGTGTCAATGTTATCTTTTATCAAAATGGGAATGCCATGCAAGGGTCCTCGCGTTTTGCCAGCTTTTCTTTCTACATCCATTGACCGGGCAATGGCCACAGCATCGGGATTTATTTCAATAACCGAATTTAGAAAAGGTCCTTTTTTGTCAATCTCTTCTATGCGTCTCAAGTACAAATTGGTAATTTGTTCGGAACTGTATTTGCCCGAAGCCATTTTTTCCTGTAGAGAAGAAATGGTCTCTTCATTCATTTCGAAATCGTGTGGCGAATTTGCAGCCGCAAATGGCTCTGTCTTCTTTGTCGAACTGGAGTTGCACGACGTCGTCAACAACGACCCAATACCCGCAGTGGCGAGCGCACCGGTACTTATAAAATCTCTTCTTTTCATTGTGATGAATTAAGTTGAACGGCAAGTGCTGACCGTTGAGGGTTTCTGCAATTTAACGAAATACTATGGCGGATTTCACGGATTTTGGGGATTGCTGGATTACAGAAAACTTCAATTGCCAATTACTATCCTCTCACAGACGATCATAAACATTTCGTCGTGACTTCTACACGATTATTATCCGGATCAAGCGTTTCGAATTCATAATAGCCATCACCTGTTTTTCTAGGGCCACTCAAAATTCTGAAACCGTCGGATTGCAACTGCTGCGCCCTTTTATCCACCTCTTCAGTTGATGACACACCAAAAGCAAGATGAATAATGCCGAGATACTGTTTGTTGATCGTATCATTTGTGTTGGGAGGGATATCCGGACGGCTCATCAATTCAAGTCTTGTCCCGGACTCGAACGTGAGAAAGTAACTTTCAAAATTTGTTTTTGGATTTCTGTATTTATCGTTGGGTCGACCATTGAAATATTTCGTGTAATAATCTTTCAAGGCTTCAAGGTTGCTTGTCCAGATTGCGACGTGTTCGAGAGTCATAATTTCCGTGTTGACAATTTAAACTCAAAAATATCCTAACTCTTTATACCGCCGACAAAAAAAATGCAGGATCACTTTTGATGACACTGCATTGAAAATCTTGCAATGATTGAAATGACTAGCCGACTTCTCTAAGCAAAGCTCGCTGCAAGGGTTCTTTCCCAACTTCACACCCTCAGTATTCTCCTGGTCGAACACTCTACATCCCTTCTCCGCGTGGAGAGGGACGAGCGACATCACGATGTAAACAACGCATCGTGGGGTGGTTGTGAGATTCGCAGGACCTCATAGTCGAGATCAGTGCTGTAAGGGTTCATTCCCGACCTCACCCCTTCAGTATTCTCCTCGTCGAACACTCTACATCCCCTCTCCACGTGGAGAGGGGCGAGCGACATCACGATGTAGGTAATGCAACGTGGGGTGAGGTTGTGAGATTCGTTCTCTAAGCCGGCTGCTCTTCTAAATCCGGCTGAGGTACGATGCGGAGGTAAGGCTTGGGAGCTTTCCAACCATCAGGATACTTTTCCTTGGCTTCTGCGTCGGACACGGATGAAACGATAATGACATCCTCGCCGTTCTTCCAATTCACAGGAGTAGCTACTTTATGCTTTGCAGTTAATCGAATAGAGTCAAGCACACGCAGAATCTCATCAAAGTTGCGACCCGTTGTCATTGGGTAAGTGAGCATTAATTTAATTCGTTTGTCTGGTCCAATCACGAACACCGTACGTACAGTTGCATTGGTGGCAGCTGTTCTGCCTTCCGACGTACCCGGTTCATCTGCTGGCAACATGTCGTAGAGTTTTGCGATAGCCAGGTCACGATCTCCGATCAGGGGATATTTCGGAGCGAATCCCTGCGTCTCCAGGATGTCGTCTGCCCATTTTTTGTGGTTTTCTACTGGGTCTACGCTTAACCCAAGGATTTTACAGTTACGTTTTGCGAACTCAGGTTCCAGTTTTGCCATGTAGCCCAGTTCAGTTGTACAAACGGGCGTGAAATCTTTGGGATGCGAGAACAGGACGGCCCATCCATCACCAATCCATTCGTGGAAGCTAATGGGGCCCTGTGTGGTTTCGGCTTTGAAATCGGGTGCGATTTCGTTTAATCGTATAGACATAGTTTAAATTTTTTTTTAAGAGATTTGAAAGTTAAA
>VBAU01000206.1:8332-14924 GCA_005883855.1 Bacteroidota bacterium | reverse complement strand
GTTTTGTTGCCGCCGAATATTTCTGTTGACAATTTTAATCAACAACTAAGGGCATACGCACGAAAGGTACAGTCTCCCGACGATAAGGATAGTTACATTGTACAACCATTAAGCGCAGTGCATTATGACACACAAACAGGTGATTACAGCAACAAAACAATCAGCCATGAACTCCTCAATGTATTGTGGCTGATTGCAGCATTCATTCTGTTAATTGCCTGTGTAAACTTTATCAACCTCTCCACGGCACAAGCTGTTAATCGGGCAAAGGAGGTTGGCGTAAGAAAAGTTTTGGGGAGTAATAAATCCCAATTGCAAATCCAATTCATCGTTGAAACATTTTTGATAGTTACAAGTGCTGTAATCCTTGCAGCAGTTATTACAATTCTTGCATTACCTTATGTAAATCAACTTTTAGAACTTTCGCTTTCATTCAATATACTAAACAATCCTGCAATTATTTTATTTCTGTTCACTGTAACAATTGTTGTAACCGCACTCGCGGGTTTTTATCCCTCTATTGTTTTATCACGTTTCAATCCTGTTAATGCTTTAAAGAGTAAGCTCACAGTAAATACTGCAAAGGGAGTTTCATTAAGAAGAGGGTTGGTGGTGTTTCAATTCATCATTGCCCAGGCGCTCATCATCGGAACACTCATCATTGTAAAGCAGATGAATTATTTTATGAATCAACCGTTAGGCTTCGATAAAGATGCCATTGTAAATGTTCCTTTCCGTCCGGATAGGACAGGCAGCAAACTGACGGACTATTTAAGACAACAGTTACTGTCAGTAAACGGCGTGCAGGCAGCGAGCTTTAGTTCCAACACCCCGGTTGAAGATGATAATGACAAGTGGACCACATTCAAATTTGATAATGCAATAAAAGAAGCAGATTTTCAGGCTATTGTCAAATTCGCCGACGACGAATATGTTCCCACCTATAAATTACAACTGGCAGCCGGAAGAAATTTACAACCCTCCGATCCGACAAGAGAATTTTTAGTGAATGAATCGCTTGTAAAAAGTTTGGGATTTAAAAAACCGGAAGATATATTGAACAAAGAAATAAGCATATACGGTGGTCTAATAACATGTCCTGTCGTTGGTGTATTGAAAGATTTTAATGACAGGTCTTTTCGCAATAATCTGGCACCATTGCTTATTACCACCAACAGCACCATGTACCGCCAGGCTGCAATAAAAGTTGCAACGACAAACATTTCTTCAACCATGCAATCGGTTAAAAAAATATGGGAGCAAACGTTTCCCGATTATGTTTATGAATACAAGTTTCTTGATGATAAAATTGAAAATTTTTACAAACAGGAAAATCAGTTATCGCAGTTGTATAAAATTTTTGCAGCAATCGCGATATTCCTTAGCTGTCTTGGGTTGTATGGTTTAGCCTCGTTCATGGCAGTGCAGAGAATAAAAGAAGTTGGCGTAAGAAAAGTGCTTGGCGCCAGTACCGGCAATATCGTTTATTTGTTTTCAAAAGAATTTATCATACTCATTGCAATTGGCTTTGCGATTGCTACACCCATTGCATGGTATTACATGCACCAATGGTTGCAAGATTATGCTTATCGCATCAACATCAGTTGGTGGTTATTTGCTGCAGGCGGACTTGTTGCAATAATTATTGCTTTGATAACAGTAAGCTTCCAGGCAATACGAGCAGCAATAGCTAATCCGGTGAAGAGTTTGAGAACGGAATGACAACATGAATGGTGAATCGTCAATCGTGGATGAAGAAGAACTTTTATGTAGTAAGCTGAAGAATATGAATTGAACATCGTTGCGTCGCACTCTTGTGCGGTTGAAACTTTATTGAACACGATAATAAATATAAAACCATTATTATGTTTAAAAATTATTTAAAAACCGCATGGCGAAATTTATGGAGAAACAAATTTTTTTCTGTTATTAAATTATCAGGTCTTGCTTTGGGGATTGCCTGTAGCCTTGTAATAATGCTATGGGCGCATGACGAACAAAGCATAGATGCTTTTCATAAAAACGGCTCGCAGTTATACAGTGTTTTTGAAAGGCGCTATAATGACGGGCAAATAGGTGGCGGGTATGCTACCCAGGGATTGATGGCAGATGAGTTGAAAAGAGTGTTCCCTGAAATAGAATATGCAACCGGTTACGCATGGAACGAATTAAACACCTTTGAAGCTAACAATAAAATAATTAAAGAAAATGGAAACCATGCAGGGCAGGATTTTTTTAAAATGTTTACCTATCCTATGCTGGAGGGGAATGCCGCCACTGCACTGCAATCACCTGTTGGTATTGCTGTTTCAAAAAAAATGGCAGAAGATTTTTTTGGTTCACCACAACAAGCTATTGGCAAAACAATACGCTACAATAACAAAAAGGATTTAAAAATAACAGCTGTGTTTGACAATGTGCCAACAAGCAGTTCTTTACAATTTGATTACATTTTAAGCTGGCAGATTTTTTTAGAAGATAATAGTTGGGCAAAAAATTGGACCAATAACGGACCACTTACCTGCGTTATGCTGCGAAAAGGAACAGATGCAAAAGCCTTTGAAAATAAGATAAGCCGTTTTCTTGATAAGTATAATAAAGACCAAACCTCACAGGTGTATGTAAGGCTTGGTATTCAACGCTATGGAGATGTTTACCTGCATCCTGATTTAGATAAAAACGGGAACATATCCGGCGGAAGAATTCAGTATGTAAAGCTCTTTAGCATTGTTGCCATTTTTATTTTGCTGATTGCCTGTATCAACTTTATGAATCTTGAAACAGCACGTTCTGTAAAACGTGCGAAAGAAATTGGTATAAGAAAAGTGGCAGGTGCAATTCGCTTTGCATTGGTAAGGCAGTTTATGGGTGAAGCTTTATTGATCGTAACAACAGCGGTAATCATTTCACTGGCGCTTGTAACACTTGTGCTGCCTCAGTTTAACCAGATTACCGGAAAAGAAATTCATATTCCTTTTAAGGATGCGGGTTTCTGGTTAAGCCTATCAGCATTGTTGTTGGTAACAGGTTTTATTTCCGGAAGCTATCCTGCAATATATTTATCCTCATTCAAGCCTGTCCGCATTTTAAAAGGCTCATTAAAATTTTCAAGCAGTGCTTTATGGTTTCGTAAAGGGCTTGTTGTTTTTCAATTTATACTTTCCATCGTATTTATTATCGGAACAATCGTTGTAAGTAAACAGGTGAATTATATACAATCCCTTAATCTTGGTTATAACAGGGAGAATCTTTTGTATATTCCATTAGAAGGCGATTTAACATCTAAGTACACAGTATTTAAACCCGAGGCTTTGAAGATGCCCGGAGTAACAGGCGTAACTCATGCAACCGATGCACCTACAAAAATTAATAATGGCACCACCGGTGTTCTATGGGAAGGGAAAGATCCAAATTCCAAAATTGACTTTACGCAAGTTGGGGTTGGTTATGATTTTATCAAAACAATGCATATACAAATGCTGGAGGGCAGGGATTTCTCAAGAGATTTTGCAACAGATTCTGCGAATTACATTATTAATGAAACCGCCTTAAAAATAATAGGATACAAAAATCCTGTCGGCAAGTCGCTAACTCTCTGGGGAACAAAAGGAACTATTATTGGCGTTGTAAAAGATTTCCATTTTAATTCACTGCACACGGCTATCAATCCATTGATGCTTCGCCTTGGCGAAAATTTTGCTGGAGGTATTGCATTTGTGAAAACAGAATCCGGAAAAACGAAAGAGGTTTTAGCAAGTCTTGAAAAGGTTTATAAAGAACTCAATCCAAAAGTTCCGTTTACTTATAAATTTTCTGATGAAGAATATCAAAAGCTCTATAAAAGTGAACAAGTAGTAAGTCAGCTTGCCAACTACTTTGCGTTTCTTGCCATATTCATTTCATGTCTTGGTTTATTAGGGCTTGTAATATTTACAGCAGAACAGCGTACAAAAGAATTTGGCATAAGAAAAGTGTTAGGTGCAAGCCCTGTTATATTATTCAATCTTCTTTCCAAAGAATTTCTATTACTTGTACTGATAGCAATTATTATTGCTTCACCTGTTGCCTGGTATTTCAGCAATCAATGGCTGCAGGACTTTGCTTATAAAACTAGTTTAAGTTGGTGGGTATTTATAATAGCTGCGTTTACGGCACTGTTGATTGCATTGATAACAATCAGTTTCCAGGCAATAAAAGCGACAATAGCAAACCCGGTGAAGAGTTTGAGAATGGAATAAAGAAGGTGAATCGTGAGGGGTGATGAATGAAGAAGAAAATTTTTTGAGCCGAATTGAGGAATAAGAATTAAGCTTTTCGTTGCGTGGTCACTGACCCCGGGTTTAGCTTTTGTGCTGCATCGGGGCACTCTTGTACGCCTTGTTCATTAATGGTCTGAACGTACAAGTGAGTGACACAACGAAGATGGACAAAGAACAGAAAGCTAAGTACATAAAACTTATTACTCTATAACATGTTCAAGAGTTATTTTAAAACTGCATGGGGGACTTTAATCAAGAATAAAGTTTATTCATTAATCAATATTGGTGGATTGGCTGAAGGCATGGTTGTGGCTTTGCTAATTGGGCTTTGGATATATGATGAAGTTTCCAGGCAATAAAAGCTGTAATTGTGAACCCTGCAAAGTCATTGCGAACAGAATGACGTCGTGAATTGTGAATTGTGAATAGTGAATAGTTCCCGATTGGCGGAAAGTTGCATTGACAATTGACAATTCACTATTGACAAACAAAATTTGAAGCCATGATCAAAAATTATTTCAAAATCGCGTGGAGAAACCTGTGGAAGAACAAGGTTTTCTCTTTCATTAATGTCGTTGGTCTTGCCATTGGAATGGCAGCGTGTATAGTGATTATGCTTTTTGTTCTCTATGAGAGAAGTTTCGACAACTTTCATAAGAAAAATATATACCGATTAAATGAGGTTCAGAAGTTTGAAGGAATGGTCGCCGTCCAAAAGGTAGCGCTATCCATGTTCCCGATGGGCCCGACATTGAAGAATGACTTTCCGGAAATAACAAACTTTACCAGGATATGGTGGAACAGTAAAAATCAAATGACTTATAATGAGAAGAGGATTTATCTTCCACAAGTTTTTTTTGTTGATTCAACGTTCCTCCAAATTTTCGACTTCAAATTAATAAAGGGCAGCGCTGAGACGGTCTTGCAAAAGCCAAATAGCGTGGTTTTGACTGAAGCGTCAGCTGAAAAATTATTCGGAGCAGAAGATCCGGTTGGGAAAACCGTGACACATTACGGTGGGGACACAAGTAGTTTTATTGTGACAGGCATTCTGCAAAACGTTCCTCAAAATTCGCAGTTACAGTTCGATGCATTGTATACCATCAGTACATTCCATGAGCATTATGCAGACATGATGAATAACTGGGACGGTAACTGGCTGAATACCTTTTTAGAACTGGCACCTCACACGAATGTTGCCGCTCTTGAAAAAAAATTCCCGGCTTACCTGAAGGCCCATATGACTAGCGGTGATGGATGGAAAAACTATGAATTGTTCCTTCTTCCGCTCAGGGATGTTCATTCAAAAGCAAACGATATTGGCCTCGATTATCTGAATTACCAGAAATTCAATAAGACTTATACGAACATTTTTTCGATCATAGCTATCATCGTGCTCGTCATTGCTTGCGTGAACTTCATGAACCTGTCAACGGCCCGCTCTGCAGAAAGAGCCAGGGAAGTGGGAATCCGGAAATCTGTAGGGGCGCAGCGTGTCCAACTAAGTTTGCAATTCATTGGCGAAACTGTCTTGCTATCGCTAATTGCGTTATTACTCGCCATTGTGCTGGTTCAATTGGTTTTGCCTTATGTAAATAATTTAAGTCAACGCAATCTCAAGTTGCCAATTTTCAACAATCCACTTCTGCTGTTATATGTTTTTCTCGGCACTGTGTGTGTGGGTATACTTTCCGGAATTTATCCAGCAATTTACCTATCGGCATTCCAACCGATAAAGGTGCTTAAGGGTTCGATACAAACCGGCAAAAACAAAGGCACGTTGAGGAATGTGCTCGTGGTAGCGCAATTTACAAGCGCCATTTTCTTAATCATCACCACCATTTTCGCCCTGCGGCAATTGAACTATATGCAGGGTCGTGATCCGGGGTTTACCCGTGACCAGGTTGTAACCATTCCGCTTGACGAAATCACTGACAGCAAGTTTGACGTAATAAAACAACAACTATCAAACAACACACTGATTTCCGGGGTAACTGGTGCGCAGGATGTTTTGGGAAGTCATTTAGATCAATCGGGAGTTCAGTTTAAGGGTGATGGCCCGCTGAGACAGCTTACTTCGACAAGATTAATCGTCGACCATGATTACTTATCTGTTTATAAAATCTCCTTGTTACTCGGGAAAAATTTTTCCAGCGAACCATCCGCAAATGGAAAAGAATATATCATTAACGAGTCGCTTGCAAAAGAATTATTGAAAGATACTCCCAAAAAACCCATGTCGTGGTTACTGGGTAAAAATTTTGGCTTCGATTCAATCGGGACGATCGTTGGCATCGCGAAGGATTTCAATTTTAATTCGCTCCATTACAAGA
>VBAU01000206.1:869-8289 GCA_005883855.1 Bacteroidota bacterium | reverse complement strand
GGCTTCAGCAACATGTCAGTTAAAATAGATGCGCATAAAGCAAGTAGTGCACTTTCCTTTATTCAGTCGATATGGAAAAAGAATTCCCCGGATCATCCGTTCGAATACCAATTTTTAGACGACCACTTCAAGGAAGTATACGGCGCCGATACACAGGTGAGTAATATTGTTGGGATACTTGCAGCACTTGCCATTATTATTTCATGCCTGGGTCTGTTTGGTCTTGCCTCTTACTCGGCCGAGAAGCGAGTAAAGGAAGTAGGGATAAGAAAAGTGCTGGGTGCTTCAGTACAAAATATTGTGGGGTTACTTTCAAAACATTTTGTAAAACTTGTTTTGATTGCCAATATAATTGCGTGGCCTTGTGCCTGGTTTGCGCTTAGCCGCTGGTTACAAGACTATGCATACAGGGTAAATCTGAGCTGGTGGGTATTTATACTGGCCGGCGTGACCGCTATGTCGATCGCGTTGGTTACGGTAAGTTTTCAATCGATCAGAGCAGCGATTGCGAATCCGGTTAAATCGTTACGAACAGAGTAAGATGGTGAATGGTCAATGGTGAATAGTGAATAGCAGGTAAAAAATTTATTAATCCTTCTCCGCTTAGGCGGAGAACTAAGAAGGAGAATTATGATCAAAAACTATTTCAAAATCGCCTGGCGAACTCTAAAAAAGCAGCGGATGTACTCTGCAATAAAAATCGGCGGGTTTGCTTTGAGCATCGCTGCTTGCCTGTTAATTGCTCTGTACATAAAAGATGAACTGAGCTACGACAGGTTTTATCCAACAACCAATCGAATCTATCGCATCACTGGCGAGTACAATAATAATGGTAAACTGGAAACAGGTGCGGACTGGCCACCACCTATGGCGAAAGCATTAAGAGAAGATTTTCCGGAAGTAGAAAAATCAGGGCGCTTAATGCCCCATCCTCTTTTTTATTGCGCAGGCAGCAACCAGATAAAAACCATCGATCACGAACAAAACACTTACGAGGACGGATTCACCTATGCGGATCAGGACATGCTTGAGATACTACAGCTTCCCATGGTCTATGGAAACAGAGCGCATGCCCTCAGCCAACCCAACACAATTGTTCTGACAAGAAGAAAGGCCGATAAATATTTTCCTAATCAAAACCCGGTTGGCAAACTCGTCATCCTTAATAACGACAAAACTAGGATCTATACAGTCGGCGGTGTTATTGAAAATTTTCCCAGTACTTCTCATATTCGTTATGATTTCTGGCTGAGCATGACGGGCTACGAACTTTGGAATGGTGAACAAGCCGCGTGGAGCTCCAGCAATTATTACACCTATGTGCTGCTAAAACCGGGTGCCAATGCTGCAAAATTTCAAAGCAAGTTGAAACTGATCCTGACGAAGTATTACCTGCCGATGTTGTTAAAGAATGGCGACAAAGAAGCGGATCAGTTTACGAAGAAGGCGAGGTTGTTGGCACAACCAGTTACCGACATCCACCTTTACTCCTATAACATCGACGATGGACTTGAAAAGGGTGATATACGGTTTGTGTGGTTATTCGGTGCCATCGCGTGTTTTATTTTGATCATTGCCTGTATTAACTTCATCAATCTGTCCACCGCAAAATCAGCCAACCGGGCAAAAGAAGTTGGTTTGAGAAAAGTAGTTGGATCACATCGCATCGGGTTGATAAAGCAATTTCTTACCGAATCGCTTCTCTTTAGCGTTCTGTCGTTCATACTGGGAATAGTTCTCGCCGCAATATCCCTTCCTTTCTTTAATAAACTATTTGCGAAATCACTGAGTATTCCCTGGATGGTGTGGTGGTTATTCCCGGTTATGATCAGCGCGGCAATCCTGATTGGCGCGATTGCAGGACTCTACCCCTCTTTTTTCCTATCGGCCTTTAAGCCCATCCATGTTTTAAAAGGGCAATTAAGCCGTGGAAGCAAGAATTCGATTTTGAGAAATAGCCTCGTGGTTTTCCAATTCTCTACTTCAATTATTCTCATCATTAGCACGCTGGTGATCTATAAGCAAACACATTATATCCTGAATAAAAAAGTAGGTTTTAATAAAGACCAGGTTTTGCTAATCCAGGGTGCCAATACACTCGGGAACAAAACGCTGAGCTTTAAAAACTAATTACTGAGGTCTGCAGAGATAAAAGATGTTTCAATCAGTGATTACCTGCCCATCTCTGGAACAAAGCGCGATGGGAACACGTTTTTTAGGGAAGGGAGAATGAAAGAAGATATCGGGGTGAGCAGCCAGAAATGGAGGGTGGATTATGATTACATTAAGACAATGGGAATGAAGATCGTTGAAGGAAGGAATTTTTCAACGGATATGGCGTCCGACTCGTCCGTCACAATTATCAACAAGACAATGGCAGAGAAGCTGGGCTTGAAAGATCCACTCGGGCAACGCATCGTAAATGGATGGGAAACCTGGACGGTCGTTGGCATGATAGACGACTTCAATTTCGAATCGATGAAACAGGACGTAGGTGCCCTTTGCCTGGTGCTAGGAAACAATACGTCAACAATCGTTGCCGTAAAAATAAAAACGACAAACACAAAGTCTGTGCTAAGCTATATAAGCACGGTATGGAAAGATTTCGCACCGGATCAACCTATTCGCTATACTTTTCTTGACGAAAGTTTTGCGAACATGTATGCGGATGTGCAGCACACAGGAACCATTTTCACAAGTTTTGCTGCGCTTGCAATAATCATTGCATGTCTCGGTTTATTCGCGTTATCGGCTTTCATGGCTGAGCAACGCAACAAGGAGATAGGCATTCGCAAAGTGCTTGGCGCAAGTGTAAGTGGCATTACGACAATGCTGTCAAAAGATTTTGTAAAACTTGTTATCATCTCCATAGTACTGGCGTCACCAATTGCTTATTGGGCGATGACCAAGTGGTTGCAGGATTTTGCCTATCGTATTCCGATAAGCTGGTGGATGATAGCAGTTGCCGGATTGACCGCGATCGTGATTGCATTGATCACAATAAGTTTTCAATCGATAAAAGCGGCGGTGGCTAACCCAGTGAAATCGTTGAGAACAGAATGATATAGTGAATCGTGAATGGTGAATGGTGAATGGGTTCTGATTGGGGAGAAATTCTTATTGAAAATTGAGCCTCCCGATAGCTATCGGGACACTACTGACGACAAAAAATAGAGTCATGATAAGAAATTATTTCAAAATCGCATTCAGGAATCTGTGGCGGAATAAGATGTTTTCCGTAATCAAGATCCTGGGATTAGGCATCGGTCTGACCGTGTGCATGTTGATCTTTCTGTATACAAAAGATGAAATAAGTTATGACCGTTTTCATAAGAATAAAGCGCAGTTGTTTCGCATTATTCAAACGCTGCAGATGGGGAATAATGCACCGGAAACAATCGGCATAACGAATGGCGTTATAGGCGAAGCTTTTTCAAAGGAAATACCGGAAATACAACAATTTATTCGCATTAATGGCGAACCGGTCACGGTAAAGAAGAACAATAATGTATTCACTGAAAATCCGTTGCTGGTCGATGATAATTTTTTCACGGTGTTTACATTTCCATTGATCGAGGGCAGCGCGAGATCGGCATTAACGACTCCTCATTCCGTTGTGCTTTCAAGGAATATGGCAAGAAAATATTTTGGCACCGAGGATGTGATTGGTGAGACGATGCAGATAAAAAAGAATGATGAATTTGAAAATTATACGGTGACTGCCCTGGCTGAAAATGCGCCGCAAAACTCCACCATAAAGGCTGATATGTTTCTCCCGATCAAATACGGTTTGGAAAATCGGGGTAGCGAGTGGTTCGGCGGAAGTTTGAATACATTCTTATTGCTTTCACCCCAGGCGAATCTTAAAACAGTTGAAAGCAAGATGCAGGCGGTATTCGACAAGAATACACGGGAGATGATTGCAGCGGAAGAAAAAAAACAGGGCATCACGTTTAAAGCTACGCTGGGACTTCAGCCTTTAACCGATATTCATCTCAGTAAGAAAGCGGGACCCGACAATGGAATGGCCGATGGGAGCAAGTCTGCATACTCCTACATTCTCACCTGCATTGCCATCTTCATCCTGGTCATAGCCTGCATCAACTTTATCAATCTTGCGGTTGCCCAGTCATTAAAAAGGAGCAAGGAAATCGGCATACGAAAAGTCGTTGGAAGTACGCGCCGCCAACTCATAAAACAATTCCTCACTGAATCTTTTTTTGTTTCCCTGATCTCGTTTCTTGTGGCAATTGTTTTAACGATTACAATTCTTCCTTTTTTTAATGATTTGGCGAATAAAAAATTAAGCCTTTCATATCTTTCTGATGGCTACTTGTATGCCGGGTATTTTTTGCTGCTACTCGTTACCTCTTTTATTTCCGGTTTTTATCCTTCTCTTGTTCTATCGGCGTTTGAGCCCGTGAAAGTCTTATACAGCCGGCAAAAACTAATGGGAAAGAACTATCTGACAAAGGGCCTGATCGTGTTGCAATTCGTGTTAGCCATTTTTTTGATCATTGGTACTATTATCATTAACTCTCAACTACGTTACCTTTTGCATAAAAACCTTGGATACGATAGCAGCAACCTTGTCAGAATTGATCTACCCTTTGGTCGGGCAACTGATAAGTTGCCGACTTTATTTAAAAATGAATTAGGGAATCAGAGAAACATTATCAGTGTGGCAGCACGAAACGGGGGTCGTAGCATATTTGGCGCGAAAGCTAATGGAAAGAATATTGTTATGGAATACAATAGAATTGACGACCAGTATTTGCCCACATTTAAAATTCCCATTATTGCCGGAAGGAATTTTTCTCCTGACTACCCTTCTGACACTATGCATTCTGTAATCGTAAATGAAAGTTTTGTAAAAGAAGCTGGATGGAAATTGAGCAATGCGGTTGGGCAAGTGATAAATTTTATGGATGAAAAGAGCAGGCAGGCTACAATAATAGGTGTCATTAAAGATTATCACTTTACGTCGCTAAAAGAAAAAATCACCCCTGAACTGTTTTCAATGGATTCAACCACCACTTTCTATGGGCAGGTATGGGTAAAGATCGGCCAGGCTGATATTCCTCAAACGCTTTCATTATTGGAGAGCACGTACAAGAAACTGGTTCCCTTGTTTCCTTACTCCTATCAATTTATGGACGACGTAAATGCCAAGAATTATGAAACGGAGGCGAAATGGAAGCAGATCATTAGCATCGCATCAGGTTTGTTTGTTTTGATTTCATGCATGGGGCTTTTGGGCCTTGTCATCATATCTATTGAACAGCGTACAAAGGAAATTGGAATCAGGAAAGTCCTCGGTGCTGCAGTTTCAAAAATTGTAGTGCTCATCTCAAAAGAGTTTATCATCCTGATCTCGATAGCCTTTGTGATCGCTGTACCGGTTGCCTATTATTACGCGCACAAGTGGCTTCAAGATTTTGCTTATCGAATAACTATTGACTGGTGGATGTTTGCGCTGGCAGGAGTATTGGTAATTGTGATTGCATTGCTAACGATGAGCTTCAAAGCGATAAAAGCGGCTGTTGCGAACCCTGTGAAAAGTTTGAGAACGGAATGATATCGTGAATGGTGAATGGTGAATGGTGAATAATGAATAGTTTACGGGTTGTAGAATTTTCTATTGACCGTTGACTATTGACAACAATATTTTATCAAAGCTGCTGTAGCTAACCCGGTTAGGTCGTTACGAACGGAGTGATATGGTGATGGGGAACAAAAAAGAGTATTTATGCTTAAAAATTATTTCGAAATAGCGGCGCGCGGGTTAAAGACAAAAAAAATGTAACTATGATTAGAGTCTATTGGAAATACCTAAGAAGGAACCTGGCAGTCAATAAGACCTATTCTTTTTTGAATATTGTCGGCTTGTCCGCGGGGCTCACCTGCTTTGCCTTTATATTTCTATGGGTCGCCGATGAAGTTAGCTATGATAAATTCAACGAGAATTATGAACGGATCGTGCGGTTAATTTCAACAACAAAAACAGAAACAGGTATTGTTCAATCAGCTGTATCAGCCGCCCCGATGGCGAAAGCTTTGAAAAACGATTATGCCGAAGTAGAAAACACGGTGAGATTGAGAATGCGCGAAGAAATAGTAACCTTCAAAAACCAGCAAATACTTCAGCCAGGTATATTACTCACCGAGCCCTCGTTTTTTAAAGTTTTCAGCTATCATCTATCAAGGGGAAATGAAGCGACTTCATTAAAGGAACCCTTTTCTATCATTTTGACGGAATCAACTGCGAAAAAATATTTTGGAGACAATGACCCGATAGGCCAGACTCTCCTCATTAATATGTACGACAGCAGTGGGTACGGCGCTTTGTATAAAATAACCGGGATAATGCCTGATCCCCAGAAGAATGCTCACTTCACATTTAATATGCTTGCTTCCTTTAAAACGATCGAAACAATAAATCCCGATGTGCTTACCGTGGATGGATGGGGCGATGCAAGCTTTTATACCTACCTGCTATTAAGAAAAGGAGCTGACCACAAGGCTTTGTCAGCAAAGATCTCA
This sequence comes from Bacteroidota bacterium, assembly GCA_005883855.1. Classification (GTDB taxonomy): domain Bacteria; phylum Bacteroidota; class Bacteroidia; order Chitinophagales; family Chitinophagaceae; genus VBAU01. Next base: position 1,746 of record VBAU01000206.1, on the reverse strand, counting down.
CAGTTTTACGCAAAATATGTTGGCGACATGTATCCAATCTGGCGTAACATTTATTCATATAGACTTCAACCCCTAAGCGACATTCATCTTCGCTCAAATTTACAATATGAGATAGCGGCTCCGGGCAGCATTAATAACGTTTATATTTTTTCTATCGTAGGCATTTTTATTTTGCTATTGGCTGGTATTAACTATACCAACCTCGCAACAGCGCGTTCAGCCGCCAGGGCAAAAGAAGTAGGCATTAGAAAATGTGTGGGCGCCGGGAGAGTGCAACTGATGTTTCAATATTTAGCGGAATCCGTTTTCACAGCATTTATCGGGCTACTAATTTCATTTGTGGTTTCATTCTTTCTGCAGCCATATTTCTACCAGCTAACAGGTAAGAATCTTTCTTTATTCTCTAACCCCTTCCTCATACTTAGTCTGACAGGAATCACACTTTTGTTAGGGATTCTTTCAGGTATTTATCCGGCCGTTGTGTTAGCTGCCTTTAAACCTGCTGGCATCCTAAAGGGTTCATTCAAGTCGAGTGAAAAAGGAATACTCCTTAGAAAAACACTCGTTGTATCGCAATTTGCCATTTCGATCATACTGGTTATTGGTATTACGATCATTTATTCGCAAATGTCTTTTATAAAGCGTAAGGACCTTGGCTATAACAAAGATGTTTTACTTTTTTTGAGAGTAAATGGAAATACAAATGTCATCAGCGGCTATAATGCTTTCAGGAATGAATTGAAAAGTTCACCGCTTGTGTCTGGTGTGGCCACTTCCAATTCTATGATAGTAGGTGGCCTTGGCAGTGGCGGCTCTGAGACGGTTGATGAGAATGGAAATCCTTTGCAGGTGAATACATCAAGGTTACGGGTTGATC
>VBAU01000206.1:0-787 GCA_005883855.1 Bacteroidota bacterium | reverse complement strand
TTGGATGGAAATCAAATGAATCGGCCATTGGTAAACCTTTTAAGATGGGTGATCAGAACGGAATTGTAATAGGAGTAATAAATAATTTTCATTTTAATTCCTTACAGCGGGCAATTGAACCGTTAGCAATCTATCCTTTAGATGAAAGATTTTCAAGGATTACCCTAAGGGTGGACATTAACAAACCGAAGCGGGTGTTGACATTGTTGAAAGATGTATGGAAGAAGCATTTTCCGTCCACCTTGTTTGACTATGATTTTGTGAGTCAGCAATTGGAAGAGCAATACCAGAGTGAAGAAAAGTTTTCGCAGATATTTCTTTACTTCTCCATACTTTCTTTGCTAATTGCCTGTCTCGGATTGTATGGACTCACATCATATACAGCATTTCAAAAAACAAAAGAGATCGGCATTCGGAAAGTTTTGGGCGCTACCGCAAAGAACATTGTCGCTATGTTGTCCGGAAGCTTCTTAAAACTGGTTGTGCTAGCGTCCTTTATTGCTCTGCCGGTTGCATGGTATGCAATGAATCAATGGCTCCAGGGCTTTGCATATCGCATTACCTTAACGTGGTGGATGTTTGCAACCGCTGGAGCTTTTGTGTTGTTCATTGCCATGATAACAGTGGGTTTCCAAGCAATCCGCTCGGCCCTTGCAAACCCTGTGAAATCGTTACGAACAGAATGATTAACTGAAAACGTGAAGGTGAGATGTGAAAATAATTTCACCTTCACAACAAAAACAAAATACATGCTTCAAAATTATTTCAAAACAGCCTTGAGAAATTT
>VBAU01000563.1 GCA_005883855.1 Bacteroidota bacterium | reverse complement strand
TCATAGCGGTCACGGACTCTCAAGCGATTCACCACGTCAATGGCGGACAGTCACGTACCTCTCGAAATTTGACATTACGTTCGAATTTGTCGAGCGAAAGAAGAATATTATTGCGGATTTGCTATCCCGAATAGCTGAACGATCCACGTATAAAAACGATTTGCCATATTTGGAGGAATCCGAAGCGCATTTGGCAGCAATTCAGCTACGCCGCGGAAAAATGTTGCTCGAAAAGCCCCTCACGAAGAGGCGGAACGTTACCAGAGATTACTTCCTGCTATATATTTATAAACCCCAGCAGGTGGCTATTATTCTAGCTATTCTCAGCCCGTTTTGGAAAGCACAGACCAACAAATGGACCAATCAGAATGGCTGGAGCCAGTTGCTGATGTGGAGTCGGAATCAACGGAGTCAGAAATGTCAACGTTTACGCTCTCCAGGTTTCATCAAGCGATTATCGATGGATATAAGGACGACACACAGTTCAGTAAGGCGTTGAAAACTGGTGTTGATAGTGGCATTTACAAGGTAGAGAACGGTTTGCTTTATCTTGCCACTGGTCGCGATCAAAGACTTTGTATTCCGAATATTAAAGTCGAAGGGGGGAGGGATAAAGGCATGAAAAGCCTACGAGAAATGTTAATTTCACATGCTCATGAGATTCTTGGCCACAAGGCGACGATAAAAACCGATGCATTGCTACGCAGTCAGTTTTATT
>VBAU01000565.1 GCA_005883855.1 Bacteroidota bacterium | reverse complement strand
ACAATTTTTTATGGAAGTTCGTCACCCTGGCTGGTTTAATAGTGAGGGCATTCGCGAGGAATTATTTTCCACATTGAAACAGATAAATGTTGGGGCAGTCATTACAGACACGGCGGATCGTCGTGATTGTGCTCACATGTACCTAACGATTCCCATAACCTTTATCCGTTTTGTTGGCAATAGCTTGCATAAAACCGATTTCTCAAGAATTGATGATTGGGTAAGCCGCATTAAGGATTGGCTGGACAAGGGGTTACAGGAATTATTTTTTTTCATGCACATGCATGACGAGGCTACTTCTCCCGAACTATGTCTTTACCTCAGTTTGTGGATTGAATCTGCAGGAGCCGGGATTTATTGAACCGCGCGCCATTAAGATCTGAATAAATGAATTTGACCGTCGCATTGCGCCGCGCGACATTTTGACTTCCACAGCGAGAGTCTTCGGAAAATTCCGACACCCAATCTCCGATTATGCCTACAGGGAATGAATTGAATATACAACAACTCCCCACACGGCGAAATCACTGAATTCCGCAAGATTTATGGATTTGTACCGGTCATTCTCTGGAATCAGGAATGCTGATGAAAAGTTCTTGTGAAATCTTCGTACGAGCAATTCCCCATTTAACACCGCGACGATCACTTTGCCATTTGCCAGTTTAAAGGACCGATCCACAATTAGCATATCGTTATCAAAAATGCCTGCGTTTGCCATAGCATCCCCTTTCATGCGAAAGAAAAAAGTAGCGGGTTTATTTTTGATGAGCAGTTCATTTAGGTCGATGCCCGGATCGCCGTAATTATCTATAGCGCTGCCAAACCCAGGGGTTTTGACACGCATATCCTGCTGTGAAAATTGCTTGGAGCCACGATAGGCTGCTCCGAAAAGTTCCCCGTCCATAAAAAAATAATTTGTGTTACCGTAATCCTCTCCCGACGAAGTGGAATTGCGGTGCGGTTGGAAATAGTTTTTATTAAAGTTCGAAAAAAGTTTTTTAATTAGCTAAATTTTTTAGTAATTTTATGCTAACATAATTTGCCAGGTTTTTAGGTGAGATGAAAGGATTGCCCCCGAGGGCTCCTTCGTAGCGAAGATTCATCGAAGCACCTGGCGCTTGATCAAAATCGAGAAACGAAAATAAATGATGGAGGGGTTATGCAACTTTCGGGAATTACCATGCCCGGCTACCGGGTTTATGAATACTTACTTGTATTGAATCCTCACGAGGAACTGAGGAATCGCATCAATCAGGTCAAAAAAGAATTTTACGACGCCTACAAAGCGTCAACAACAATCGGTGGCAAGCCGCACGTGGCACTGGTTAATTTTCTTCAGTATGAACTGATGGAGGAGCGGCTTGTCAACCGGCTAAAGACAATTGCGATGGGCTACTATCCAATAAAAGTGGAGTTAAAAGACTTCGGCAGTTTTCCAAGTCACACCATTTACATAAGTGTCATCTCTAAGATGCCCATTCAGTCACTCATCAAAGAAATTCGCGGCCAGGCGCAACGGATGATGAAACTGAATGATGACAACAAGCCACATTTTATTATGGAGCCACACATTCCCATCGCAAGGAAACTTTTACCCTGGCAATACGAAAAGGGATGGTTAGAGTATAGCAACAAGCATTTCACCGGCAGATTTATTGCCGATGGAATGCTTTTACTAAAGCGACCAATTGATGAATCCGATAGCTATCGGATGAGATACCAGGTGGTTGAAAGATTTCAATTTCAAAATTTACCGGTGTCAACTAAACAGGGGGAGTTGTTTGTCTAGCCAGTTTGAACTTGAATTAGGTGCGCTTGTGAATAGTGAATCGTCAATGGTCAATCTGCCACTCATTCACAATCACCATTCACAATTCACAAAACTCATTTCCATGTCTAACCAACTTAAGCAAGATCATTATAAAATTTTTCCCGAACAGAAGATAAACCCTGCGGCCAACCCAGATGAACAAGATCAGGAAAGGGCTCAACAATATCATCAGGGAAGAGGTGCGCAGTTCAACACAAAAAATCGTTTTCTTAAAGATGAAAGAACAAGAGAGCACATTGAGTCCATCGACGATTGGGAAGAATCCAATGTAACAACACAGTATATCGAGCAAGACGTAAAAAGCATCGTGAACAAAGTAGAAAGCCCTGATCTGAGCATGATGTACAGTATGAACCCTTATGCCGGTTGTGAGCATGGATGTATCTACTGTTACGCCCGAAATGTTCATGAGTACTGGGGTTACAGCGCGGGTCTCGATTTCGAAAGCAAGATCATTGTGAAAGTGAATGCACCCGAAATTTTGAGGAAAACGTTGATGAATAAAAACTGGGATGGTGCGAATCCAATTATGCTGAGTGGTAACACGGATTGTTATCAGCCGGCTGAACAAAAATATCGGCATTCAACCAATCAGTGGGCATTCTGACAAAAAATTCCTGGATCATTAAGGATAAGGATATTCTCCAGGAGATGGCAAAAAAACGTCTGGTCTCTGCCATGGTCTCTGTCACTTCTTTTAATGAAGATTTGCGACGAGCCATGGAACCAAGAACAACGACAGCGAAACAGAGATTGAAAGTGATTGAAGAGCTGAGCAGTG
>VBAU01000564.1:890-3016 GCA_005883855.1 Bacteroidota bacterium | reverse complement strand
AAATCAAGCGAATCATTTCCTGGCTTTACCATTTCCGGAATGATGCGCTGTTTTCGTCGCATTTCTTGCAATACAAACGCCAGGATCAGGGCAATCAAGACCCACAACGCCGCCCTAAAAGATGGATTCTTCATTAACACAGAAATCATCGAGTTGCTTCGGCCGCTGCCTGCATTGTAATTAAAATACTTTTTGTGCAGAAAGTATTCATCCCAAACGATCCTCTTTGTATTCTTCGGAATTACGGACAACGTTTTGTCGTAGTAGCTGATATTTTTGTCGTACAACAAAAAATAATTGCTAAATGAAAGAGGTGTTAGATGGAAATAGATCGCGCCCTTTCCGGCCCTTAGTTGAATAAAATTTGGAAGTATGTAAGCACCGTTCCCAAACACTGTTGTGGTCGCTGAATCATATTTTGAAAAATAAGACTCAAACCTCACACCCGGACAGCCATACTCCTGTGTTATTGTAAAAGGTGGCTTGGTGAGACTAACAGAGAAAGAATCTGAATTACTATTAAGGGTCATAATGTCACTCACAGAATACGCATCGGGAGCATCGCATCGTAACATATTTTGAACGTCATAGGAAATAATGGCTGCGCTCACAAAAGCTGTATTGCCATTCTTCACAAAACTGATCAGCTTCTTCATCTCAAACTCGTCAGCGCGGAATGAAGGTGAGACAACGATCAACGCCTGGCCGTCAGAATCATCCATAAATGAATTCCAGAGACCCGGCTGCTTTGTATTTACCAATATGCTTGCACTGGGAAACAGGTGATGAAGATTATTGTAGGCAATATAAGTGCCGTAAGGTATTTTATCAGCTTTATTGAAAGTAACATGGTCGTCAAAGACATGCCTGTTCTTTTTTGATTGCACGATCACCAGCGCCAATAGCAATAGTACAATCCCTGCAATAAAATATGGTAAGAGTTTTTTCACTTTAGCTGCTGATCAAAGTTTTCAAAATTGTTTCTTATTGTTTTGAATGCCTCGGAACTTACATCAAACTTTCCATACCATGCGTATTCATAGTTACGCGTGAGACCGAAAAAGTCATTGTAGTGCACCGTCGAAGATAATTGTGAGAGATACTCCAGGTTTGTTCTCCCCGGCCTGTATTGGATCAGGTGCCGGTTGGAAAGATTTCTTAATAATCGAAGAAACATCAGGCGGATCGCAAGACGATAATCTTCCGACTGGATGGCTTTTTCAATTTCGCGGGGATAATTTATGGAAAATATGTCTTCGGTTGTTTCACCCACCCCTTTTTCATTTCCAATGTGCTTTTGGCGTTTTGCAAAAATCAGGATATTGCTGGTGGCAAGATACCATATTAACGCTGCAAAAAAAACCCCTACTATCAGGATCCATGTCAGCGTTTTCACCCACGGTGGAGTGCTACTGTTAGCGTTTTCTTTTGCCATTTTCTTTTTAAACCGCGTATTGGCATACCAGAATGCATCGTCATTCCTCAGGGAATCCATAACATAAGAGGGGACATGACTCAACTCAATTGTATCGGAACTTCCATTGCCGCCTTTATTGTCAAAGTAATTCGGCACTTCTTCAGGTATGGTTGTGTCCGTTGTGGTTTTAACCGTGTCTACGGAAGAAGTATCCACGGAAGTATTTTGCGCAGCTACACAGCAACAAATAGATAAGCTCGCGATTAGGATAAATATCTTTACAAAGAGCAAGTAGTTATTTAGGCGGATCAATTTCATGCTTACGCTTCCATATTTGTTTGGACCAAAAACTTCTTTTGTAGTTGAATAGGATAAATGATAAAATACCAGGCTATAAACAAGAAGGATGCAAGTAATATGGACATGCTAAAGCCCCAGTGCATTCGGTAATGCCGCGTTACGAAACTCTCAAAAAAAGCGGCTATCATAAGAACCGGAACAATTCCCACAATAATCTTCAAGCCATCTTTTGCGCCTTGTTTAAAAGAAGCCCAACGGCCAATAGTGCCTGGGAACAAAAAGCTTTTGCCCAGTATCACTCCCGCGGCACTTGCGAAAATAATAGAGGTGATCTCCAGCGTGCCATGGATGAACACGGTAAGCACGAACATCTCGGCCAATCCTCTTGATGCAAACATATAATCAAATG
>VBAU01000564.1:0-872 GCA_005883855.1 Bacteroidota bacterium | reverse complement strand
ACAGAATAGTAGGAATACCAAACAAAATTCCTTTTGCGTAATAGCTCAGCGCTACAACCGTGTTGTTAATAAAAATTCCGATCCAAACGATGAAAGGTGTGCCTGTTTGATAAATGCCGAACGGATTCCCATTTGCAATGTTTTCTTCCGTCATGTTCACATAATCCTCACCAATCATTTCCCGCACGTAAGCCGGGTTATTCCAGGAAGAAAAAAAACCGATGATAAAGAATAGTGAGAAGAAAATAAATAACAACAAAATTGTTACATGATATTTTCGCACGGTCAGCGGAAGATCATACTTCCAAAATGTAGCCAGCTTGTTAGATTCCTCTTTCCTGTTTTGATAAATACTGAGGTAAATTTTCGACGCTTGTCCGTTCAGAAATCTTGTAACCTTACTTGTGGGATAAAAAGTTTTCGAGTAGGCAAGATCGTTCACAAGTTCGGTAAAATCATTAGCGAGCTGATCTGCGTCTTTAGCAGGTGATTGCTGAATCTTGGCCCATTTATCTTTATTTTTTTTAATGAACAACGCTTCTCTTACCATCACTCCATTTAAGTTTGTAAAATACTTGAAAATTTTAGATTTTTAGATTTACGAAACAANNNAACTCCTAAACTTTACACGTCGAATCAGAAGCTCATATGGCAGTTCTAAACCTACCGACCAGTTTCAATATTGACCTTGAATTCGAAGTACCCGAGTTCCACCGGCGCATGTTTGCCTGGATCGTCGACCTCATTCTCCAGGTGTTTTATCTGATCATTGCGTACAGGCTCTATGATGAATACGTACGTGCCCATGTTAATGAAATAACGTTTGAAAATGATCCGTGGATCCAACGCATCATCATTTTGCCTGTGATTCT
>VBAU01000560.1 GCA_005883855.1 Bacteroidota bacterium | reverse complement strand
TTTTGCCCTTGGCATGATATCTGCAAGCCAGTGGGTAAGTGATCCGACTGATGCTGGGTATGCATTGTATTTATGGGTACGGCAGAATGAGTCGTAGTATTGGCGAATTTGATTGTAGTTTCTTCGGGTTGAGTCGGCAAGGGATTTGTAAAGAAGGAACTGAGCTTCTGGCGCAAGAATTTTGGTCGAGGTTGATCTGATACCTGAAGACCCATGTCAGCAAGCTTTTTGTAATCATGACGGGAAGCAGCATCAGCAACAATGTTCTCCTCAGAAGGAAGCCAGAAACTAAATAGATTGATATCAAAAACCGCAGCGATTAGAAAAATAGTTTGCAGAGGACGAATCGATAGGCCTTTGATAGAATGTTTGTTGATTGCATCCACAACCGCGCTGTTGTCGCACGCTAGATGAACTGTGCCGCCGGCAAATGCAGAATGCCACAGAAGAAAGGCATGAAGCACTGCGTACATTTCTTTCCATTCAATATGTTTTGACCGATGTCGTGTTGGCATGCGACGGGAAAATACTTGACGTTTGTAGACACCGCCAATACCTTTTGTACCGCTAGCGTCAGTAGCGACGTCGTGATTTTGGCGTGAAATTTGAATTAATGAAATTGAATTCCACGTGTTGAGGAAACGTTGCCACCACCGTAAATCGCGTTTAGCTTCGTGGGATAAATGGATTCGGCGGAAATGACGTCGGTTTTGATTATGATGGAGTAAGGCGAAAAGGCTACGGAGGAATGGACGTCCCAGGGGAACAACTTGGCAGCAGTGAGATAGAAAACCAAGGGAGTGTTCAAGATCTGAGAAAGTGACATGTTTGGCAGAGAGAAGTGATTGTACTGATTTGAGCGCTCGTGTCTTCTTGTTTGCTGGTAACCGTACTTCCATGTTAATGGAATCAAACTCGAAGCCAAGATGAATTACTGTGCAACCCTGTGAATCCTTTTCTGTAGCTTTGGATAAGCCGAACATTTCGAGAATATCATCAAATTGTTGGGAATACGAGGTGATGTCAGTGTTTGCAGGGAATACAACGAGGAAATCGTCCAAGTAATGAGTGACATTCCATTCTTTGAGAGTTTCGAGTACCCAGTGAAGAGCTTCGGCAAAGTAGTTGAAGATTCGGGGAGCTGTACGTAGCCCAAATGGAAGGAACATATCGACATAGAACTTTCCTTCCCATTCAAATAACAACAACCAGTAGTCACAAGGGCTGATAGGGATGTGACGAAAAGCCGACTTTAGATCGTGCTTCATCATAACCGCGCCCTTACCTGCTTGAGCTACCAGACGGATTGCATCATTTAGCATCTCGTAGATAATAGTGCCGTGCTCCTTTGGAATACCGTCGTTGACAGATGAGCCCTCTGGGGAAGAAAGGTCGAAAATCATCCTCACGTTTAGGAGTGAGACCAATTGGGGAACAGAAGTAGTTTAGAGGAAGGGAAGGAATCTGTTTAATGCGCTTCTTTGCAAGTTCGTTCTGTATCTGAGCAGTGATGATTTCGGCCTGCGCGAAGCTGGAAGTGTGATTTGGACGACATATACGCCTGGTGAGTGGGCCAATATAACCTACTCTGGCACCGCAAGTAGCGATTGCTGTAATTGTGTCGATGAAACGTTGATTTGGGTAATGTTTGAGAAGCTCGGCAATTCCCTGTGGGTTCAGAACATTTGCTGAGGAGTGAGGAAGAGGTTCGTGTGATGCAGCAGGGAATGGGAATTCCGTGTTTGGGCGAACAGTATATGGTTGTGAATGTTGGCAATCGGTAAGGCTCACGTTTGTTAGAGTTCGTTTGCGTTTGAGGGAATTAGGAATTGGTTGGCAATTAGAAGTATGGAAAGTTTGTTCCCCCATAACTTTGAAATTTAGACATTTGCATATATACAATATTTAGAAATTGGTACCTTTAGAAGGAGAGGCAGGAGGACATTTAGTAGATTTGTGTCCCTCCTTTTGGCAAATTAGACAAACATGACGGCGAAGACAATCTCTCCCAGTGGTTTCCTTGAATGTGCAACCAGACTCCCGATTCCAGTTAAGACAGATTTGTTTGGCTAGCGGGTTGCCTGATGGCGACTTGGAGGATTTAGCGTTGGCATTAGCCGTAGAAATGAGTGACCTTTGTTGATATACGGAAAAGTGGTTGGAAACTAATTCTGCATCGACCGAATAGAACTGTTGAGAAGGAGCGTTTTGATGGCGTTGGAAGTATGCCACGATGTAGTTAAGGATAATGTTCCAAGGGTAGGACAATTGAATGTAGAAAAGCAAACGTTCGGTCCAATAAGAGAGGCCGGGAGCTCTTTCAGGATGGAAAGAAGTTCGAATAGAAACATAGATTTGCCAGGCGCTGAGAAACAAATTAGGATGAGTGAAAGTGCGATGCAGTTTGGAACGGCCGAGGATAACTTCTGTTGGCTTGGATTTATCGAGAGAGTATTGGATGACACCACCTTCAATTGCGGACTTAGCAATGTGTTGATTGCGAAATTCCTCTTCGCGATGTAACTTTGGAAGTAAAGAAATATCGAAGGTCCCAAGGGCGATGTCGTCAATCAATTTGGTATCAACCCATGGGTATTGAGAGAGAACATTGCTATGATGAGGAGACATACCTGTATACGTTTGATTTACGCATGTAGTTGGAAACACCTGGGCGGTTTCAAGAGGAATAGAAGGCGGGTCTGAGTCGACAGGGGCAGTTTGTGCTGAGGTGGTA
>VBAU01000030.1:1365-9539 GCA_005883855.1 Bacteroidota bacterium | reverse complement strand
CAGTGAATAAGCTTCCGTTGCCACCAAAAGCTGAACTCGAGTGGTGGTATCAATTTTATTTTGCTACTGAACGTGGTCGTGCTGGCTATGAAAAATACACGAAAGATTTCGCGAAGCTCATCTGGAAAATAGCTTCGCCTAAATGGGACTTCGATGATGCTACATTTGATAAGACTGCAGCATCATTCAACAATGTTGATCATGCGAGTATTGTGATTCACAATTATCGCTGGCGGCTCGGCCTGGCCGAAGGTGAAGCAAAATACGACGACCTGGAAAAACGACTTACCGAAGGCCCGATAATCACCGTGCCATCCATTACATTAGAAGGCGATGCCTACGGAGCACCACACCCTGACAGTAGTGTCTATGCAAGGAAATTTTTGGGCAAATATTTGCACAGAGTTATCGATGGTGGTGTCGGCCACAACCTTCCACAGGAAGCGCCAAGGGCTTTTGCTGAAGCTATTATTGAAGTGGACGGCTATTCTAAATGAACAATGGCCCGATCAATTCGGGAAATAAACAAAAGCTCTTATTTATTTCAGTTAATAATTTAAAAGTATGATACTAAAAAAAGGAAATATGGCTCACGTGAAATATTAAATCATGTCAACATTAAAACTTGCAGTAAACTCCAATATTGCGACTTTACTTTCTCACACATAAATGCTGCAGTTTAGCCAACTTCCATCTACCTCTGCATTGTATTTTTTGTAAAAATTGATGGCCGGCTCATTCCAATCGAGAACTTGCCAAATGATGCGGTTAAACTTTTTTTCTTTGGCTTCTTCGATCAACTGATCAAACAATAGTTTACCGATTCCCTTTCCGCGCCAGTCATTGGTGATGAGAATATCTTCGAGATACATGGCCTGGCCCTTCCAGGTTGAATAACGAATGTAATAGAGTGCAAAGCCAACGACCTCACCCTGAACTTCTGCAACGAATGCCCACCACACAGGCTTTTCACCAAAGCCACTTTCAATAAAATGCTCGAGGGTTACCGTAACTTCATTTGGCGCTCGTTCATAAGTTGCGAGCTCCTGCACCAATTCAAGCAATCCTGGACAATCCTCTTTTACTGCTGGTCGGATGTTTATGGTCATTTCTTTTTACTTGCTTTGAAGGTTCCATTTGGCTGAATAAAAGAAACCGAAACAATTTCATTCTTCTCGTCTTTCTGAAATTGTAAAGAATACCCGGTAAGACTTTTGATTGTAAACTTGTCGCTTCCCAGTGAAGCCAACTCATACTCCGGTTGACCGGCGACGAAAAGATAAAGGGTGTTTGATTTTATGTAAACCCTGGCAGTCCCCGCGCCTAACTCATATTCTCCTACATATTTCTGCAACATTTCGGCGGTCAGTGCAACTTCCTTTTCTTTTTTGTTGAATTCAATGGGTTTCAATGCCGGTTCAAGTGCCATTAACGCGGATTGTATGGTCCCGTTGACGTCCATATTGAATTGAATCTTTAATTGGCCGGCGTCTGAGGTGTCGATCCCTTCTTCAGGATCTTTTTCGAACGGTTCAAAAACGTCGTAGTTATAGTGCCGCAGCCAAAAGATCTTTGTGCTTGTTCTCGCAAATAATGAATCGTCGTTTTCAAAGATCTCCATTGTTCCGTAACCTGGGTTTACGAAGGCACCTTCGTAATCCTTTAATGGATGGGATGGCTTTGTGCCAGGCTTACGCATCGAGGTGCTGTTCTTTTTCAGCTCAAGTGCCGCTGCCTTTGCTTTGTCCACAACTTTTTTTCGATTGACGCTCCAATCAATGTAAGGAAGATTCAGGACTTTATCTGCGATGAGGTTGCGCACAATACTCGGAACAGCAGATCCGTTTTGGTTCGTGAGAACAATGATCCCAATGCTGTCCGTTGGGAAAAAACAAGTACTCGCCGAGAAGCCATCAATATTTCCACCGTGCTCTACACGGTAATGCCCACGATAGGAGACAAGGGACCAGCCAAAACCATAATTTGAAAAAAATACATCGGGCACATCCTGCTCGGGAAAGGCTGCGCCGATAACCATTTGTGAACTTATCGCTTGCTCCCTGAAAGATGATGGTATGATTTCCTTGCCATTGAACTTACCTCCCTCGATCCAGGTGATGACCCAATGACTCATTTCATTCACGCTGCTATTTATGCTGCCTGCCGGGCCCATCGCGTCGATATTGTAATAATTTATTTTTTTGATAATGCTGTCGTTCTTAATATAGTATCCCAACGAAGCGTCGCTATCCTTTGCCATATCCAAAACAGAAAAATTTGTCCTGGTCATGTTGAGCGGGGTAAGAATTTTTGAGCGGATATTCTGTTCCCATTTTTGACCTGTAAGTTTCTCAGCAATGACACCCTGCAACATAAACATGAAATTGTTGTATTGCCATTTATCGCGCACACCCCCGGTTGGTTCCATGTATTGAATTCGTTTCACCAGGCTATCCCTGGATGAAGTTGAAAAAAGGTACCACGAGTAATCATGTCTTGGTAAACCGGTTCGATGGCACATCATATCCCTGAGTGTAATGTTATCTGTCATTCCGTTGTTGTAAAATGCGAGGTCGGGCAGATAATTATGTGCGGGCTTATCAATGTCAACCACCTTGTTGTTATCAAGCATCCCAATGAGAGAAGCTGTGAACGCCTTGGTACAAGATCCGATTGCAAACAGTGTGTTGGTTGTTACCGGTATTTTTTTGGCGTAATCCCTATAACCAAATCCCTTTGAGTAGATGACCTTATTTCGGTTAACGACCGCAACAGCGAAGCCCACGGCTTTCCAATCCTTCAAAACTTTTTCAAATTGCGGCTCCAACTCAGCAATTCGTTTATCATTTGTCTTACTCTCCTGGGAAAAAGCGGCAACGACAAACAAATTGGCGAGTGCATATAAGAGAATTTTGCGCATAAAAAATAATTTATGGTAAATCCGAATATCGAAATCCGAAATCCGGAATGAAAATTCGAAATTCGAAATTCGAAACTCGATATTCATTTCTTGTAGCCTGGTCCTTTTACAAATCTTCCAGGTTTGGCACCGGTATGTTCTCCATCCTTCAACACCTGGACTCCATTTACAAAAACATGAATGACTCCTTCCGCATATTGATGAGGTTTTTCGAACGTAGCCTTGTCCCTAACCTTAGCGGGATCAAAGATCACAACATCAGCATAGTTCCCCACTTTCAATTCTCCGCGTTTTTGAAGCTTTAAATTACTCGCTGGCAATTTGGAAAGTTTGCGTACCGCATCCTGCAAAGGAAGTACTTTCTCATCCCTTGAAAATTTGCCAAGCACGCGGATAAAACTTCCATAAGCGCGGGGGTGTGGATTTGTGTTCAGAAATACTCCTTCAGGTGCCTCTGACTCGGCATCGGAGCAAAAGCTCAACCACGGCAGGGCCACCTCCTTTTTCACATTGTTCGAATCCATGGAAAAATATGCGACACTGATCCGGGTACTATCCTGAACGATTAAATTCATGGCTGTCTCTTCGGGTGATGCGCCCCTGATCTGGGCCACTTGCGCCAGTGTCTTTCCAATATATTTTCGGAGGGAATCTCTTTTGAATCCCAATAACAAAACTCCATTGGCACCGCCGGCGCCATAATACGTGTTTTCCCAATCTTGTGCGTTTGTGTTCATTGCTTTCTTCATCTTCTCTCTCACGTCGGGTCTTTGCAGTCTGTACCACAGGCTGTCGAAACCGCCGTCCTGCAATGATGGTGGAAAAGAGGCCGTGAGCCCAGTGGCACTCGCGTGATAAGTGTACATGTCGGCTGTGATCTCTAACCCCTGTCTCCTGGCGCTGTCAATTATTTTTATGAGGCTGTCCACTTTCCACCAATTGTCTTTACCCGCCGCTTTAAAATGATAGATCTCGGCAGGAACATTCGCCTCTTTCGCAATAGTGATTAATTCATGAGCAGCTTCAAATAATTTATTGCCTTCGTTGCGCATGTGAGAAATATACATCCCCCCATACTTCGATGCTTCCTTTGACAATTCAATCAGCTCGTTTGTTTTTGCGAAGAAAGCGGGTGGGTATATCAGTGATGATCCAACACCCATGGCTCCCTCCTCCATGGCCTGCTGCACCAAGAGTTTCATGCTATCCATTTGTGCAGGCGTCGGGTCCTTGTCATCTTCGCCAACTACATATTCCCGCACCGTCGTCGCGCCAACAAAAGAAGCAACATTACATGAAATGCCTTTCTTTTCGAGCCAATTCAAATATTCGCCAAGAGTGTTCCATTCGACATCATACTTTATATCGGTTTGGCCTTTCTTCATCATGTCCTTCATTTTGCTGTTTAGCGGCCCCATACTTTCTCCTTCACCCATTACTTCAAGTGTTACACCTTGCCTGATCTCCCCCTGTGAACGTCCATCCTGAATGAGCGATTGATTTGACCAGCTAAGCATATTGATAAATCCCGGGGCGACAGCCATTCCTTTTGCGTCAATTTCATTTTTCGCTGACACATTTTTCAAGTCGCCGATGAAGGCGATTGTGTCCGCATTGATAGCAATATCGGCATGGTACGGATCGCCACCGTTGCCGTCGTAAATCATTCCGTTGCGGATGATCGTGTCATATTTGCTTTGTTGTTTGCAGGAAAAAAAAGGAAGAACGGAGACAACTAAAATAAAAATTTTTCTCATAGTGGAAGTTTTGATGTCCAGGCAAAAATAGAATTAGTAAATAAAAATCGCGGCTCAAGTTTTTTAATCGGCTCAGTTGTCCAGGCGTCCTGAAGATAATAAAAACATATTTTCTATACCTTTAATAAAAACAATGCTTATGAAGAACATACTCCTTGGTGTGCTGTCCGTATTTTTTTGTGCAGGCGTCATTCATGCACAACAAAGAGAACACAGAATAGTTTTCGATTTCACAGAGGGGGATACCGCGAGCTTCGCAACGGTGGTAAGACACGCAAAAGCTATTATGGATCTAACGGGCAATGCCAGGTTGGAGATAGTTTGTCATGGGCCCGGTCTTGATATGCTGGTAAAAAACAAGACAACTGTTCAGAAGGAAATTGCAGAGTTGAATAAGTTGAATGTGGTTTTTGCGGCCTGCGAAGCGACGATGAAAAGAAGAGGAGTTGACAAGAGCCAACTCATCCCGCAGGCCATAACGGTCCCGATAGCAATACTTGAAATTTCTTCAAAAGAGCAGGATGGCTGGAGCTATGTGAAGGAGAGCCATTAGCCGCGACTAAATAATTTCAAAAAAGGCTGTCACCATTAATTCGAAACCCTCATAATTTGAATTGAGCACCGAAAGAAAACAAGTAATCAGCGAAACCCGCGGGCGTCGTATTATTTTCTGCATTTTGTACAATGTTGCGTTTGAATGGAAGGCCGACATATACAAAAGCGATGGTTCTTTCCATCACATAACTCACACCTGGTTCAAAGGAGGCAATTGATGCAGCTCTGCGGAAGCCTTTGTTTCCACCAATTAAGTCTTCAACTGGTACTTTTTCATAACGAAGCGAGGCAGTTATGAAAATTCTTTGAAATTGAAAGGTCGCGCCTCCGCGAAAACTGTATTGATCCGGAACGCTGATTACCGTGGTGTTATTCTGAATTTCTAGTGCGGTAGGGTTTCTTCCTTTGAGATTAGACACTCCATTTTGCTCTCTCGGATTCAATAAATAAAAACCGTTGACGAAGACGTTAACTTGCTTGGTCAGCGCGTAAAACGCGCTTAGTTCGCCGGTAATTCCTGTTCCACCATCACCTAATTGAATGGCCTGGTCCACGGGTGCCAACACTGCGCTGTCGGCCTTTCGATAAAAATAGTCCTGGTATCGATAGTCACCTGTAGGGAGTTTTATGCCCAAGCCAACCTGTATGTTCCCTTTCAAATTTACACGCGGACGTAATAACCATTTGTAAGCAGTAAATCGAATATCACCCAGGCCATAAGCACGGGTGGTGTGTTTTGGCATTTGCAACCCACCATGATCGGCATAGTTTCTTCGTGAGTTAGCTGAAATGGGAACACTTAACAATAGGGACCACCCCTTACTGAGGATCTTCAATGCAGAAATATTCAGTGTATAAAGTTTGTTTCGCACTAAAGTGTCGGTGATGTACTCATCTCCCCTGTATGTTTTCGGAGCCTCAAAATACCGGTTTGTGATATTTAGGATCAGCCTATCATTGGGCTGGATATTGTTGAACAAAAGATCCGGCGTCATGCCTGCAACCTGGCGGATGGCAACGCATCCTTGTGTCCACGCACACGCCGCTGAAAGCAGAGAGAAGGAAAGTATGGCAAGCTTTTTCATTGTTATATTTTTTATACGTGCAAAATCTTTTAACTGATCAACCGTCATTTCCAGGCTCTGTACCCTTACGATCGCTTCTCGGCATGATAGATTGCCTGCTGTTAGGTTTCTTTACTGATGAGAAATTGATAATTCTGCTTAGATCATGTCTGAACAAACGACCGATGGGTATTTCTTTATTCCCAATTTCAATTGTATCGGCATTGTAAGAATCAATTTTAGTAAATGCTATGATATAAGAACGATGCACCCTGACAAACGCATCTTTTGGTAACATTTCCTCCAGCGAAGAAATTGACTGTTTCGATATGATGGCCTTGTTTTTCGTCACGACTTTAATATAGTCCTTGAGGCTTTCGATAAACAAAATATCTTCTAAAAATACTTTTACCATTTTGCGGTCGGCACGGAAGTATAAAAATGGGTGAGATTGATCCGGCAACGGTTCTTTCATTGACGTCGCATTTTCGTCAATATGAATATTCAATTGCATTACCTTATTTACGGCCTGGAGAAACCGTTCAAAACTGATAGGTTTTAATAAAAAATCCACGGCATTGAGGTCAAACCCCTCTATGGCGTATTTACGGAATGCCGTAGTGAAAATTACTTTTGGCGGATTATTCAGGGTTCTTAAAAAACTGGTACCAAGAATGTGTGGCATTTTGATATCGAGAAACAAAAGATCAACCTGGTTATTCTGCAGAAAAGATAGGGTTTCGACCGCATTGGAACATTCGGCGGCCAACTGCAGTACTTCCACCCCAGCTATATATTTCTTTAAAATATCCCTGGCAGGCGGTTCATCATCAATAACGAGGCATTTTATTTTTTTAGACGGTGGCATGACTAATTTGTTGAGATGTATACGCAGAGTTTTTATTTACATCGATTACTTATCATGATTTCCGGTTCAACGGTCGTTTTTAATCGATAGCGATCGTGATAAAAAAAATCAAGACGTTTGGTAACGTTGGCAATTGCATTTCGGTTCTCGGCAACAACCACGGAATCAGCAGATTTTCCATGTATAACTTTCATTGTAAACACTGTATCCTTCGCCTCGAACTGCAGGTTGATCCAGTTTGTTTCCAGTTTTTTATTTCCAAAGTAGGCAAAACTGTTCTCAATAAATGGCAGGAGCAAAAGTGGAGAGATCACCTGGTGGCTGGTGTCTCCTTTTTCAGCGATGTCAATTTCCAATTGGTTATCCAACGTGATCTTTTGCAAGACCACATAATCCCTGATTATCTTAATTTCTTTTTCAAGGGGTACGAGGGTATTGTCGCAATCATACAGAATGTAGCTAAGCATATCTGCCAATTTTAACAGCAGGACGGACGCCCTGTTTACATCTTTTTTTTGTGCCAGGAAACAAATTATGTCCAGCGAAGAGAAAAGTAAATCCGGATGAATTTGTGCTTTCAAAAGCTGCAGATCCGTCACTAGCTTTTCTTGTTCCAGGCGCTCTTTTTCTTTTTGTTTCAGATACCATCGCTTTAGTAGTTTAACTGCTACGGCCGCCGATATTATTTTGGGCGCACTTAGAATACCTGAGGTAACACTCGTCCATATGATATTCTGACTTGCAGCCAGGTGGTAATTAAATGCATTGTTTATTAATGGGAAAACCCCTTTGTGGAGAAAATAACTTGCCAGCATTATTAAGCCACCCAAAGCAAGTGTGTGTGCGGTGAGGGATGAATACTTTTCCCGGAACAGGTATTTCGGCATTAAGAAATTTATGAAGTAGTAACAAGCAATAATATGGACGGACAGAAGCAATATGGATTTTATAAAAAACGGAAAATTCCACGGTTCAAATTCTATTTTTTGCAAACCTGATTGCTCGTAGTG
>VBAU01000030.1:0-1328 GCA_005883855.1 Bacteroidota bacterium | reverse complement strand
CGGAGCCGGTGAAATTTTTGTTCAGAAAATATAAATCTATGCCAGTTCATATGCCTGTTTATCTGTTATGAAGCCATGCCCCGTATCATTTGCGTTATACAGCGGGATTTTCAGCGAAACACTAAACTTCATCGAATCTTCAGTTATGCTAAGAGAATGTGATTCCGGATAAAGTATGGCCAACCTCTTCTTTACATTTCTCAATCCTAACCCTTTCGAAACGGCATTTTCACCCGTTATCGTCGGTTTGCTATTGGAAAGATTAAAATACAAATGCTGATCATTCACAACAATATCCAGGTTTACCCACGGATAGGCAAGCATCTGACTCGCCCCGTGCTTAAAACTATTTTCAAGAAATGGTATCAGCAGAAGTGGACAGATCATTTTGTTGCTGGCATCCCCTTGCATGTGCAAGCTCATATTGAAACTTTCACCATACCGGAACTTTTCAAGATCAATGTAATCCCTGATCATTTTCAATTCCTTTCCCAGTTGTACAACCGGCTGATTACATTCATAAATTATATAGCGGAGCAAAGTCGAAAGTTTGCTTATCGCTCCCGGTGCAGCGGGGGAGTTGTTAATGATGAAAGAGTAAATATTGTTGAGTGTATTGAAGAGAAAATGTGGGTGTACCTGGGCTTTTAATAATTGAAGTTCAGCATTTATTTTTTCACGTGCCACCTGTGCTGCCTCATTTTGCTTGAGGTACCAATTCTTCAACAATTTAATTGCTAATGCAAGCCCCACTATCGTGGGATAGTTAAATAATATTTGGCGCCCCCACAGCGGGATAATAAAAGCCATCCCCGGCATGCTTTCAAAATATCCTATCCTCGTGCTGATATACAATGCCAATACGAAGTTGAAATAGTTGAGAAATGCAATCATGCAAAAAAACAAAAGCAACAGGACAGTTGTAATGATCCAGTTTTTGTTTTTCGAAAAGTATCTCGGTAAGAAATAATAAAGGATGCCATAAACGAGACACATGTGGACTAACGTGAGTAAAAGACCAGCCATCATTATTCTGAGAAGAGAAAGTACAATGCCATATTTCTCGATGTGAGGTTTTGGACCGTAGATATTCCAGGCGGGAATCCAGTTGGTGGGTATCAGGTACGTGACGATAAGATAGAAAAACCAAAGCGTCCAAAACAACAAGTGCCTTCGAAATCGAAGGGAACGCTCATCAGAAAAAACAAGGTTATATAAATTCATAAATCGTTTGTAGAGTACCTGCCTGATCATAACAATAACTTCGGCACCTTATCATTATCATTCATCTTGCTTAATTTTAAATGTACCTCTTTTCTCAAACGAAT
>VBAU01000554.1 GCA_005883855.1 Bacteroidota bacterium | reverse complement strand
ATACATTTTTTGTGCATGCTCAAGCTTTGTCTTCTCCGAATCAAGCTCCTTTTCCCTTTCCTTGATCAACTCTATTTCCATTCTCATAGCGACAATCAAAGATTCAAGATGCTGTCGACGTTCCCTGCCTTCACATTTATGAAGACGTGTTCTTCCAAACTAGTTGAAATTGGTGAGGTCTGTTGCAAGAGCAGAAGCGATGGATTGGATGGACCTGGCAGGATAAGGAGCTGCGGAGAACAATGTCTCAAGAGGAAGCTGGTCAAGTAATGACTAGATAATTAGCACGGATTTTCTGTGAAACCTTTACTGGAGGAGCAGTTTTGGTGAGTTCCTGGTGGAGCAGGTCTTGCACAGATTTCTCATCTTCACGAGCTTCCTCAAAGTAGCTTGCTGGCATGCCATTATCCCATTCATGCCACTCTTCATTGGTTTCTCCATCGTCACTAGAATCCTCCAGTGTCATAGTACTCAGGGTACTTCTTCTCTCACGCTCCGCCTCCCACAACTCCTTCCACTTGGCAAGGTTATGTTTCGGAATCGGAAAGGGCTGAGGGACACGAGTCTGTGCATCGGTCATCTGGGCCTGTTCATCACCCTAGGTATATGATGCCATGCAATGCCAGAGCAGGAGGTCGCTATTACGCAGAGGCCGAGAGAGGTCCTTGTCCTTTGAATGATTTTCCAATATTGGAAGAATAGCTTCGACAATAGCACGACCCATACGCTGCATCCAAGACTCTGGGTCATATAATTTATCCTTGTCAAAGGAAGGCCACCGTTCAGACTAAATTAAGATTGAAAACGAAAGAAAAGATACATCCACTGAACCAACATCACCAGTGACCCAGAGGAGAGGATTGAAAATGCGACTAACATGTCGATGTAACAATTCCAATCCTTGGTACACAGTGGTATCATCCTCAATCATAACACGAGAGAGGTGTTCTAATTTGAAAGAGGGCAGTGCCTCCTTTTTGGCCCTGCTTGTGCTATCATCACGTTACATGTATATCACTGTTCACATGATCGGTACCAAATATACAGTCAA
This sequence comes from Bacteroidota bacterium, assembly GCA_005883855.1. Lineage (GTDB taxonomy): Bacteria > Bacteroidota > Bacteroidia > Chitinophagales > Chitinophagaceae > VBAU01. The sequence continues at coordinate 1,469 of VBAU01000554.1, read as the reverse complement.
AACCGTAACTTTGGGCGGGTTCAATCTCAAACAGATTTTTGACGATCGGAAATTGAAAAACCACATTTTCGTGTCATTCTCGCCACACAGGTACAATCCATCCATTATGATGGGCTCATTTTGTAGGCATGCATTACGCCTTGTTGTCTGTGAAAGCACTAGCTGTTGCCGCAAGTTTACAGTTCGATTTATCACAGTTGACCATCTAGGAAACGATCGTCAACCAAACCCAGGATTAAGGCCCGTCTGAGGACACAGATCAAGCGATTCAGGAAAACAGAGGCTAAGGGACATATGTGTGCATTGGGTATTGATATAATTGAGCTCTAGAACCCTTGAACGTAACGCTACAACATGACATAGCAAGATTGAATATCACCGTGACACCGAAAATAATCGTTTGATGTTTTATTCATGTACTGCAATCCGGCTTCCTCAATGTCTCATATACTTCTGCAAGAACGTAATTCTTGTTCATCTATGCCTTCAGCTCCTCAAAAGTCTCATCAATTGCATTGCAATCAGACGAGTACGGCGGGAGGTATTTGAGTTTAATTTTAGCGTCAAGGCATATTTTCTCCGCTTCTTGAGCTGTCAACTGATGTAGAGCAGTTCTAAGCCCCTCAGAATGATGAAATCGAGCATTACAGAATGCACTTTGGAGCTGAATAAAGCGTGCAGCATGGCAACACCTTTGTACGTATGAATTCATTGAAGAATTCCTTCGTGTATGATCCCTGAATGATATTCCAAACATAGAAAATATCGATATTGTTAACTGGAAGGATTGGCTGCCTTTCTGAATGTTTAATGGACTTGTATTCATGTGGAATAACTCCAATGAGTGCCCAACCGTATTTTGTACATTCGTTGGCAGCTGATTCATCTAAAAAAGGAGCTAATTAGCACTCCACCCTGCTAACTTGAGAATCCATGCATCCCTGAGGATTTGATTTCTTTCGACAGCACGCTTTTGCGCCTAGAATCATCAAAAACGTCAAAAATGTCACAAAATAGAAACGTGTGTTATACGTACAAATTTTCAGCTCCATTTCATGCACTTGAGAATGAGTCGGACAGAAGGAGGAGATACCATGATCTTATACTCATCCCAGATGAAGGAGATGGTTTTGTGCAACCGTTCTGTCGTTCAAAAATCGGCATAATCCCCTGCAATTTTAGTATCCTCAAAGGGGATACAAGCGAGCCCCTACTTCCTCCAATTCACGCGTATTTTAGACTTCCGACCTTGCTGAACAATCTTAGGCTTCTGAATAGAACCATGGAAGAACAATATTGTACTTTATTCTTTGAATTTGACGAAGAGAAACCGTGAATTGATTAACGAACGTTTCCTGCGGTAAATCCAACTGTAAACCTTCTGCAACGGCAAGTGCTTTGCAAGGCGACAAGGCCCGAGGCATATCTGCAAAATGAGCCCTTAACAATAGGTAGATTGTACCTGTGTG
>VBAU01000029.1:524-7688 GCA_005883855.1 Bacteroidota bacterium | reverse complement strand
ACTCTTCCTCCATTAGTAATCACTTCTTTGGCGCCAACAATTTGCTCAATAGTATAGTCACCGCCTTTAACTAATACATCTGGTCGAAGAGCGTTGATGAGCTCAAGCGGAGTGTCTTCTTCGAAAATGACAACGGCATCAACCATAAGCAATGCAGCAAGAATCAACGATCTTGATTCCTGGTTGTTGATCGGCCTGCCGCTCCCTTTTAGTCTTTTTACAGAGTCATCCGAATTTAGCCCGACAATTAAATAATCAGCTTCTTTAGCAGCCTGTGACAATGAAAAAATATGGCCGGGATGCAGGATGTCGAATACACCATTTGTAAAAGCAATGGTCTTATCAAGCACCTTCCATTGCGCAATGGTTTGCAGAAGTTGAGGCTGCGTAAAAATTTTATTCGATATGATCTCAGGCCGTTTCAGGAATATTTTTTTTATTGAAATACGGGATCGCCACAAAACTAAATAATCCCCCGATGAGGATCACAAAGGTTTGTACCAGCCACAGTATCCACCCAAAGGCCAATGCAACACCTTCCTGCAATCCATAGAGCTCCATCGTTTTTTTCAGCAGCAGTGCATAAGCGCCGATTCCGCCCGGTGTTGCAATCATGCCAATACTTCCCGCAGACAGCACGGCGAACGCTTCTTTTATTCCGTACTGTTGCGTCTCGCGTAAAGCGTAAAAACCAATATAACCCCCAAGAAGATAAAGAGTCCAGAGGGCAAGAGTATACAACAAAAACAAGCCCCTTCTTTTTAAATGTTGTACCGCGCTGACCCCTTGCCAAACACTATTTGCAATTCTTTTGAAAACGTCTAATGCATCGGCAAATGTTTTCTTTTTAATGAGCATCCATAAAAGCATGATGACAGCAATAAGACCCACAATAATAGCAGCAATGATATAACCGGGAATGCGTTTCCTGGCCGGATCACGCGGCGAATGAAAAAATGCATTGATAAGATCGGTATAAAGGTGCGGCTGTATGGCAAGGGTAATTGCAAAAATGGAGAGCAAACTGATCGCATCAATGATTCTCTCAAGAATAATTGTGCCGATCAATTTGTCTGCAGGAACTTTTTCATACCGGGCCAGCAAAGTACATTTCAATATTTCACCCAATCGAGGTACGGCCTGGTTCGTGAGGTAGCCCACCATCACCGCGAAAAAGGTGTTTTCCGTTCTTGGCCGGTAACCGAGGGAATCGATCAGCAACTTCCAACGCAGCGCTCTCGCCAGGTGACTTAATATTAAGATGCAGAACACCGGTATGATAAGCCAGTACCTGGCGTGATTCAATGAAGTTCTTATCTGGATTCTTTTTTCATGATCAAGATCCTTCAAAGACCACCAGGCGAGAAAAATTCCCAGGCCAAGGAATAACAGGTACTGAAGTATGGTGAACAGTTTTTTCTTCACGGGGTTCTAAGATAGTTGAACAAGAAAGAAGAAACAAGGCGCAAAGGTACAATTCAAGTTGCAAAATTCGCGGTACCGGGCAATAAGCAATAGGCAATAAGCAAATCCGATAATAAGAAATCCGAAATCCGAAACTCGAATTCCAAAACACACCCTTCATCCGTGCTCGCTCAATTCACCATTCACCATTGACCATTCACCTCACTAATTGAGTATCATGTTATCAATCAGCCGAACATCACCGATGTATGCGGCTACGAGACCAACAATGTTGGTACGAGAATCCCACTCATTGATTGGCCTTAACGTTTTGGCATTTGCAATTTCAACATAATCGGGTTTGAAATTCTTCTCTTGAAGCAGGGTGGTAGCTTCTTTCTTTAGATCCGATAGAGAACCTTTATTGAGGTTTTGTTTGAGGAAATTGAGCGTTTCGTATAAGGCCGCAGCTTTGGCTCTCTGTTCGCCGATGAGCCGCATGTTTCTACTGCTCATAGCCAATCCGTCTTGTTCCCGGAGGATCGGGCAGATGTTTGTGTGGATCTTGTTTTCCTTTCCCATTAATTGGATCAATCGTTTTATGACCATGCATTGTTGGAAATCTTTTTGCCCAAGGTAAAGATTGTCGGGTAACACGATTTCTAAAAGTCTTTCTACAGCCATGCACACGCCCTGGAAGTGGCCCGGTCGAAATTTCCCTTCCAGCATGGTATCTAAGTATCCGAGATCGTAGTGCTTTTTTTCCGTTACTCCGTCGGGATAGATTTCTTCAACAGGAGGTAGGAATAATAGGTCGCAGCCGCCAGTTTCCAGTTTGTAAATGTCCTGCTCAAGAGTGGAGGGGTATTTTTTAAAATCTTTTGGATCGTTGAATTGCGCGGGATTCACGAAAATGCTGCAAAGAGTAACCTGGTTCTGTGATTTAGAAGTTTTCAACAATGAAAGGTGACCATCGTGAAGGGCCCCCATGGTGGGCGCAAAACCAATTGCCTGGCCTTTTTGCCGGTACTTATCGAGCTGATGTCCCAGGTCGCTTGCAGTTTTGAATATGATCATTTTCGTCCTGTTAATGTCGGAAACTCTTTCGTAAATCGAGTTCATAATAAAATGGCTAACTTTGCGGACTTTAAAAATTCGGACAACTAAAAGCTTCCAACATGTCAGCAAAGAAAAGAATTTTATTTATTGCCAATGAAATGTCCCCGTACCTTGAGCTTACCGAATATTCCGAGATTGTAAACAAGCTGGCGATAAAGGCAAATGATAATGGTTTTGAGATACGCTGTATTATGCCAAGATTTGGTGTCATTAATGAACGGAGGCACCGGCTGCACGAGGTGGTCCGTTTATCTGGTATAAATGTTTCAATAGATAATGAAGATCACCCATTACAGATTAAGGTGGCTTCATTGCCTAATGCAAGGCTCCAGGTCTATTTCTTGGACAATGAGGAGTTATTTAAGCGGAAATTTATTTTCCATGATGAAAATGAAAAATGGTTCGAGGACAATGGGCTGCGCACCATTTTCTTTTGCAAAGGTGCGCTGGAGACCGTGAAAAAATTTGGATGGCCCCCTGATGTTATCCATTGCAGCGGATGGATGACGGGGTTAATTCCGTTCTATCTGAAAACGGTGTACAAAAAAGAACCGGTGTTCTCTCACGGCAAGGTTCTTTTCACCATTGGTCAAAACACTTTCAAGGAAAAACTTGGCCCCGATTTCTTAAAGAAGGCGATCATACACCCTTCATTAAAAGAAAAGGATCTTGAAGAGTATAAGGAAGCGAACAATACGGCCATGTTTCGTGGGGGCGCAACGTATGCTGATGCGATCAGTTTTGGTGCGGAGAAAGTTGAAAAGAAATTACTCGATGAATTTTCAAAGGTGCGTGGCAAAAAAACGCTGCCCTATAATGCTGAATCAGATTTAACAGACTATTTACAACTCTATGGCGATCTTGCGAACAAGTCATAAAGCTTGTTCATGATCCAAAATTGACAACAGCAAGAACTAATTGTATATCTCTAATCAATCCAATGTGAATAGCAGAATTTTACTGTTTTCGATCGGTTCAGTTTTTTTCGGTCTTCTATTTTTTTTCTCTTCCTGTAAAAAGATCAATGAAGCAACAGAATTGGGAGGTGACCTTATACCCGCAGTGGACAATGTGCACACATTTGAAGTATCCTTGAGCGCGGTTACCAAAAACATTCTTTTCAATGATACTACGAAGGTTTTATTTACGGACCTCGTCGCGTTGGGGGATTTAAATGATCCTGAGTTTGGAAACACGCACGCTAATATGGACTTTAACATAGTGCCCTCGGAGATCGGAACGTATCCTTTTTTGAATAAGGATTCGGTTGATATCGATTCAGTTGTGCTTTCGCTGGCTTACCGTGCGGCGTTTGGTGATACATTAAATAATGGGATACAGACCGTCAGGGTGTACGAGATTGCAAATAACGCTCCGTTTTATGACACCGCGTTATACAAGTATACTGATCCCAACTCGGACTTTGCAACGGTAGGGCCTGAGTTAGGCTCCGCCAGTTACTCGGTGAAACACTTGAAGGATACATTGACGTTGACAAGAGCGGGGGATACCGCCCAGGTCACCAACGTACTTCGAATACCATTGGATAATTCGTTGGGTACTCGGTTTGCTCAATACGATACCGCAGATGGGTACAAAAACGATTCGCTTTTCCAAAGAAAGTTTCGCGGTTTTGCACTTAAGGCCGATGCGGGAGGAAATGCGTTGAGTTATTTCAGGTTAACAGACGTTGCAAATACAAAGTTGACGGTTTACTTTAGAGCGACGCTGAATGGCAAAAATGATACAACATCATTTGACTATTATCACGCAATAAACGGCCAGTCCAATTATGTTAATCGCGAACCGGGTGGCAACTATCTTGCCTATCTTAACAATGGTGCGGGCGACAAGATTTATCTGCAATCTGCACCGGGGTCGTATGTATCCATAAAGATTCCACAATTGGATACTTTCAGCAATAAAGTGATTCACCGGGCGGAAATAGTCGGCACAAAAATTCCTTCCGTAGGCGATGATGTTTTTTCTCCACCTGTGCAATTGATGCTTGATCGAATCAACAAATCGGGCGATACCGTGTTCATGTTACAGCAAGACCTGGTCGTAGGTCCTTCAGGAAGTATTGGGTTCTCATCATTTGGTGGTAGGCTGCATGATGATAACACTTATCGGTTCAACATATCACGATATGTCCAAAGTATCGTCACAAGGCATCTGGCCAATGATACATTGAGAATATACGCTCCTTTGCGAACGAACGTTTTCAATTCCAGCCTCAACGCGAAAATTGCCATACCGGTCATTGATGCCATCGGCAAAGGGAGGGTAGTCCTCGGAGGTGGCAGCTACAATGATTCTACAATGCGACTGCGATTACGAATAATATATTCCAACCTCTGAGCCCCGATAAGTATATTTGCATCCCCAACGATCGAAGGAACAACGAAGGCCCTTGCCATGGCTGCAGCAAATCAATGTTTAATCTAAATACACAATACTAACATGCCGTATTTGTTTACATCCGAAAGTGTTTCCGAAGGCCACCCCGATAAGGTGGCTGATCAGATCTCCGACGCCCTCATTGACAATTTTCTTGCGTGGGATCCTAACAGTAAAGTGGCATGCGAAACATTGGTCACTACCGGCCAGGTTGTGCTTGCCGGTGAAGTAAAATCAAGAACATACCTCGATGTCCAAAAAATTGCACGTGATGTTATTTCCCGCATTGGATATACGAAGAGTGAATACATGTTTGAGGCAAACAGCTGTGGCATCGTCTCGGCCATCCATGAACAGTCAGCCGATATAAACCGCGGCGTTGAACGTAGTAATCCTGAGGAGCAGGGAGCCGGGGACCAGGGAATGATGTTTGGGTTTGCTACGAATGAAACACAAAACTACATGCCTCTTGCCCTTGATCTCGCGCACAAAATTCTTATCGAGCTGTCATTAATTCGCAGGGAAAAAGATTCAAAGATGCCTTACCTGCGACCCGATGCAAAAAGCCAGGTCACCATCGAATATGGCGACGATGACAGGCCACAGCGTATTGACAGCATCGTGGTGTCAACGCAACACGATCCGTTTGATACGGATGAAAAAATGCTTGCCAAGATCAGAAAGGACGTTGTCGAGTACGTAATACAGAGGGTGAAAGCGAAATGTAAGAAGGATATTCAAAAGCTGTTCAACGGAAAAATAAATTACCATATCAATCCAACCGGAAAGTTTGTGATTGGTGGTCCGCACGGCGACACAGGCTTAACAGGCAGGAAGATAATTGTTGATACTTACGGTGGAAAGGGAGCTCATGGCGGAGGGGCTTTTAGCGGCAAGGACCCGAGCAAGGTGGACCGCAGTGCTGCTTATGCCGCGAGACATATTGCAAAGAACCTGGTAGCAGCCGGCGTAGCTGATGAGATGCTGGTGCAGGTGTCGTACGCGATAGGAGTGGCCAGGCCTATGGGAATTTTTGTGGACACGTATGGCACTGCCAGGGTGAACATGAGTGACGGAGACATCGCAAAAAAAATTGAACACTTATTTGATATGCGTCCTTATGCAATCGAAAAACGGTTGAAGCTTCGCAATCCCATTTACAGCGAAACGGCCGCGTATGGACACATGGGTCGCGAACCAAAAGTTGTGGAAAAAACGTTCGTCAACACGGATGGAAGAATGAAAAAAGTAAAGGTGGAATTGTTTACGTGGGAAAAATTAGATTACGTGCCGAAAATTAAAAAAGAGTTTGGATTGAAATAATCGAGTACATGCCCAGCACCGATGCCACGGCTTAGAGCTGTGGCATCGGTATTTATGAATACACCTATTTTTGACGCGTGAAAAATTTCAGACAACAGCACCGGCCAAAAAAAAGCTCGCTTATCGCGGGAAGAAGTGCCGTAAGAGATGCCATAGGCTCCGGTAAGCAACTCGACAGAATATATCTTCAAAATAGTTTGCAAGGCAAATGGATCGAAGAGATAAGGTCGCTTGCGCAAAGACATCAAATTCCAATCAACAAGGTCCCTGTTGAAAAACTAAATGCTTTCAACATCAGTGACCATGAAGGAGTGGTGGCACAGGTTGCCCGTGTTCGTTATTATGATCTGCAGGAGGCGATTTCTTTTGTGGTTGAAGAAGGAGAAACACCATTGTTCATAATGCTGGATGGGATAACCGATATAAGAAACATTGGCGGCATCGCCAGGACAGCGTATTGTTGTGGAGTACATGCGATCATAATTCCGGAAAAAGGAGTAGGGGCTTTAAATGAAGATGCCATACTTACCTCTGCAGGAGCCCTGGAAAAACTCGCAGTGTGCAGGGTAAAAAGTTTAATGAAGGCGGTTGATGAACTGCATCTCAATGGTATTACAGTTTTTGCAAGTGAAATGTCAGCAAAAAGGAATTTGTTTGATTGTGATTTCAAACTGCCGGCTGCAATCGTGATGGGTAGCGAGGAAAAAGGCATTTATCCCGCATTAATGAAAATATGTGATGAGAAATTCAAAATCCCCATGCTCGGGGATTTTGAATCGCTGAATGTAGGAGTAGCGACAGGAATGATACTGTATGAAGTGATGAAGCAACGGATCGACAAAGGAATTGCTCGCGGTGAAGTGTCAACCCGTGGATAGGTTTAATAGTTCATGGATTTTAATTGCAGCTCGGTAATGT
>VBAU01000029.1:0-472 GCA_005883855.1 Bacteroidota bacterium | reverse complement strand
TCCCACAGCAGATCGACACCTGGCAAAGGAATTCCGGTTGGAGGAGAGGAACCATTGTTGTTTAGCACATTGCTTACAATCCTAGCGCCATCAGGATTTGGTTCGATATCGGCAAATGCAGCTGGCGGGATCCCGGCCAATGAGCCAAGTATGAGAGTGCTTACCGTTGCAATGCCAACAAAATTGTTACCACTAACATTATTATCCTCCACAGTGGTTTGATCAGTACCGACCACAAGAATGCCTGAGCCGCTCGGCACAAAGTTTTCAAATCCGCCACCCGGCTCCGAAAAATTCACGTGATTGTTGTTGTAAACATGGTTATGGGTCACAACGATATTTGATGATGTTTTTGTGGTGAGTCCAGGTAGCAGGACAACCAGTATTCCGGCTACATTATCGTAACTCTGATTTTTGCTGGCCGTTATGTTTGAACAATTCTCAATCTCCAAACCGTTTACATTAGCGTTGG
>VBAU01000028.1 GCA_005883855.1 Bacteroidota bacterium | reverse complement strand
AATCCAAAGAAAATCAAAGAATATCTTTTTGGCACCAATGCTATTTCCGATTGGAAAGTGGGCAGCCGCATAATATATAAAGGAGAATGGCAAGGAAAAGAATATGAAGATGGCGGCACCATTTTACAATTAGTTCCTGAAAAAATATTTCAGTCAACGTATTGGAGTTCGATGTCAGGCACAGAGGATAAACCCGAGAATTATGCAACGGTCACTTATGAATTAGCCAAAAAAGATGGAGGAACGCTACTTTCGCTTACCCAGGATAATTGTAAAACAGAAGAACAGAAAAGACATTCTGAAGAAAATTGGAGTATTGTGCTGGAAGGTTTGAAAAAAGTGGCTGAAGAAACCTAAAAATATTTACGCCGCTGTAGGTCTTCAGCTAAAGGCACTGCCTATTTCCCCGGTTCTTTGTCATTGAACATTGATTATTGAACTTAGGATTGAACGTTTTCCCCACCGGAGGGAATGAATACTCAATGCTAAGTGCTCAGTCTCAAGCTACCGAATTCAAATTTTCAAAAGGGGGGCATTACCTGAAGTTGATTATTTTCTAATGCACTTCTGCTTCAGAAGAATAAGAAATGATCTTTTTGTATGGATCCTTCATAAAATCATCTAAGAAATTATGATCCTCGGTACCAAACCCTGCTATATGTCCGCGGTTTTTAAATAACAATATCTGGGCATTTGGCATTGTTCTCTTAATGGCATAATAATAAAATGGTCGGCACCATGGATCAATCTTTCCTCCTGTGATCAATACGGGAATATTAGAATAAACAAAAGTTTTTGCAACAGGCTCCTCCGGTTTTACATTCCAGCAATCACAAATAGCATGATCCACATTGTTGAAACGGTAATTACTGAACCATGGCAAAATTTTCTCCTGCTCGTGCACTTTAGCCTTGCTTGCATAGCTTATCTGCTCGGAACAATAAACCGAATACCGCATACCATGTGAAAGTGAATGATTTCCCGCAAGCCGGTTGTTCAAATAATCGCTTATGTAGGGTTCAAAATTTCCCGTGAAAAATCTTGTAAGTAGATCGGGTATCTCGCGGTATTGACTTGCATTCAATCTGTCAATAACCAGGTCAAGGAGCTCCTGCTTTCCATATTTTATTTTATAAACCTGCGAATCGATGAGCACATCTGCGTTAAATTCCTTGCTGTTAAGGGCTGTAAAATATTGTCGAAAACGCGTTCTTAAATCCGGATATGTTTTGTTGCGCAAACTGTCAGCCTCGAGACTATCAAAAAATTCGTCGAGTGCTTCATTATGATTGAAGAGCGCTTGTTCTTCATAATTGACAAATCCTGGCAAAGGCGAGTCGAGAAGGAGCGATTTAATTCCCCCTGGATAATTTCTTGCCACAGTAAGCATTAAACCTCCGCTATAAGACCAACCATACAACGTAAGCGACTCTATCCGCAAAGTTTTTCGCAGATCTTCAATATCAGCAGCACTCTCAATCGTAGTATAGGCATTGAGGTCAATGCCCTGCCTGATCAAACGATCCCTACATTTTTTGATAGCTTCAATTTCTTCTTTTTCTTCGCTAGTTCCTTTTATCAGTGAATTTCTTTTTGAGGCTTCTACTTCCGGACAATCAAGACAAGGAATAGAATTCTTCACACCTCTTTGATTAAAACTGATAAACCCACCATACCTGAATCGTCCCGAATTATAGGAGATGCTATCACCAGGGTTAATGGTACTATAACCCGGTCCGCCGGTCGTGACCAGTGTAATGTTTTTTGTAGAGTCCATGCCCGGTTGTCTTGCAAAAACAAAGGGAATCTTAACTACATTTTTATTTTTGGGGTCTTTCCTGTTTTCCGGAACCACTAAGTATCCACAACGCATGATCAATCCTGGAGCAGCTTTTAATAAACATGGGCAAGGTTCAATTTTAGGTGTATAGTGCTGAGCTGAGGTTTGGAAACTGGCAATGTTTAATAATGAACAAACAATAACATGATAGATTGCTTTTCGCTGTTGGCTATACATGGTACACTTTCCTCAAAAATAAAACTTATTGAATTGAGTTGCATGTTGCCGTTTATCATTCTTCGATGTTACAGTGCGCTGAGGAGACTCTTTGAGAAGGGAAATCATTTAACAGTAAAACGCCCTTGTCGTTGTTAATTAATTTGCCTGCCCTTCAGTAAATCGCAAACTTGCATGCACTAAGGAGCCTGTTCGTGGATGCAGATGTATTTCCAAAATCCGAGGATCCAATTTACGTTCAAAACTTTTATCATGAAAACAATTCAATACCGTAAGTTATCGGCAATTGGGTTTTGTGTTGCCATCATTCTTTGCGCTGGCTGCAAAGGCAAAAACAAGGAACAACAGGAAGGGTCAGCATCTGCAATTGAAAGTGAACATCCTCATGCGGATAGTGTGTTAAATGATAATGAAGTGAAAGCAGAAGCACCGGATGCGGAAAGCAAAAGGGAACAGGGCTACGCTTTTCCCAGGCAAAGCACTCAACTTGCGCAGTCACCTGTCAACATCATTTCCTACAAAGCGGAAAAAGATGCGAAGCAACAGTTTTCATTTGCTTTTCATTCAGATTTTGATGCCGTGGAAAATCTCGGGCATACCCTCCAGGTTGATTTCAAAAAAGGTAGCATCTGTACTGTGAACGGAAAAGACTATGCAAGCAAGCAATTTCATTTTCATACCCCATCTGAGCATTTGATAGATGGCGTTACCTATCCCCTGGAGATGCACATTGTTAATTTATTGAATGATTCCACCAACAAGCCCTCTTACCTGGTTTTATCTGTTGTCTTCAAAATGGGTGAGGAAAACAAATTCCTCAAAGAGTTTTTGAATAAGGTTCCCCATGAGGAGGGAGAAAAGGAGGCATTGCAGAGCGGCGAGGTGAAGCTCGATGATTTGCTCTCCCAATTTGCGGGAAATGAGCTCAAATCATACTACGCCTATAAAGGATCATTGACCACTCCACCATTTACAGAAAGCGTTCAATGGGTGATTCTAAAACATGTGCCGGAGGCTTCCGAGGATCAGATCATGAAGATTGAAAAAATGGAAGGCAATAACGCAAGGCATGTACAGGCTATCAATGACAGAAAAGTGTATAACCAATAGCTGACCACCTGCGTTGCGGACGCAAGCTGAATAGACTTGATGCAGTACAAGTGAGTGACACAACCGAAGCTTCTTAACAGCAATGCAGCCTGGACAATAAAATACAGAACTCTGCAACAAGTTATTATTCTCCGGCACGCCTTGATGTGACTGCACGTCGAACATTGAACATTTTCTTGCGCCGAAGTAAGGTGAATGCCCAATTCTCACTGTTCAATGCTCAAATTGCTACTGCTCCACGTCCTCCTCCTTTTGTTCCGCCAGCGGCAGCCGGTCGGTTTTTCCTGTTTTTACTACTGGTTGTTGTCCCGTACCAGTAACCTTAACCGGGATTCCAATAATTCCGAAAGGCGGTAAGCCTACCCTGCAATTGAATTTGATATGGCCATCAAAATCAGTTTGCCCCTGTAACCGCAGCCGGAACCCGGCCACTTTTATTTTCGTTTTTTCGAGTGTGACCACATTATTCTTTATCGAAGTCTTGAAATTGATTTTGCTCAGATCGGGATCATTGATCTCTTGTTTGCCGGTTTCCTTGCTCACCGACGAAAAGAACTTTAGCCCCTTCACTTTTACATTTTTTACCGAGACCACCCCGCCTCCTTTCAGCGATGGCATGATGGGATACATATCACCATTCAGTTTTCCTTCCAGGTTGTAATCAACCGCAACAATGCCCTGGGCCTTAGCTGCAGACGGTGCCAACTGCCGAAATAACTCAACTTCCTTGTACATTCTCTGCACATCAAAATCATTCATCTTTACATGATAGTTGAACAGCGCTCTTGCAGGTGAGAGAGTCCGGTAATCTCCATCCATGACAGTAGAAGCTCCTCCTAATTTCAACCCGGTCTGATTCATCTTTACCTGGCCATCTTTAAGCAACACCTCTCCGTTCACTGAATCTATATGCAGCTTATTATAATCGACAAGCTTTACATCAGCACTAAATTTCAGATCAAGATCATTGGGTACCATGATCACTCCACTGCTGCCTGCAGCCAACGAATCGGGCCGCGAAGAAACAGTGTCGGCATGATAAGCCATCAGTTCATCGAGCAGTAAATAGTCAGATTGCAGATGAAGGTCGCCCTTTAATGGTCCGCGCCCGCTCACATAATTGAATAGATTTGAAACCGAACCGCTAAGCACAACGGAGGATTTTCCATAGGTGGCTCTGAACTGATCAAAATTTATCCGATCCTGATCAAAACGAAGGATTCCCTTATCGATGTAAAAAGGAAGCGGGTAGAGATAAGAAACAACAAGAAGCTTGTTCACCTTGAGCGTACCGCTATTCTGCAACCTGCTGTAGCGGCCCGCTGCGGCATCGCCCTGATTCCCGTGCAACGAAAGATCAGTGGTAATCGTTCCCCTGACATCCCAGCCCTGCTGAGAGAACACTTTGTATATTTTTCCGAGATCACCCTCTCCCTTGGAAACAATATCATAGCGAAGATTATCAAAATCCTGCAGATCGGCTTTTACCATAAAAGGTTTCCCTTCAAATTCAAATGAAACCGGCTGCAGTTTTACCTGAAGGTCGCGCAATGTGCCTTTCTTATTTTTTATTGTCGCTTCCACTGCAATTTTTTCAATCGGTGCCGGGTAATACTTTGTCTGGAGGGATGCATTCTCAACTTTCAATGTCGCCTCCGTTTGGGGGAATATTTTTTTTGCCGGCTGATAGTTTCCATTCGATTTTATGTTCATCACCAGGTTACCGCTGAAGTCTGTACTATCCAACGGATAGAATTGCTTAATATCGGACAAGCGAAAAACTGCATCCAGGTTTGCATCCACCGGGAAATTTTCGGCATTCTTCAGGCGAATAAATCCTTTTAAATAATTATTCAGCACTCTAACGTCTATGTCGTCAACCGATGCGCTAATGTGTCGATAGTTATTATCCGGGCAATCAGCACGAATCGTAAAATTGATTTGCCGAATGGGTTGCGGCAGCGCCGTGAAATGAAAATACCCATTCTGCAAAGACGATTGAAAGCTGAATGAAGGAATGCTGGTGACGACAATATCGTTTCGTAGCCGCCCGGGATTCTGCCCGGTTGCAAAGCGGCCCATCGTATTTAGCTTTACGGTCAATTTCCCTTTCATATCGTAGTGGACCAGGCCCAGTGCCCTGTCTACTTCTTGAAGATCCAGTTCGCTGTTTATGCTGGCAAATATTTGGGGTGATTGATATCCTTTTATTTTCAATACAGAGCTGAAATAATTTTTCCCCATATTGAAAGAAACGGAGTCGATATTTACAGACACACTATCGGGGTTTAGAGCAGGTAGGCGGATTCCAAAATCAATGTAAAGATTGCGGAGTGGCACCGGCGCCTTGTCATACGCAATATAGCCGTTACGAATTTTCATATCAAAAGCCATGCTGGGCATGGTATCCGTTCCTCCAATGTACATACCAGATAGAGTGGCTTGCAAAGCAGCGCTTCCTTGCATCCGCGTTTTACCGAGCCATCCCTGGTACGATGGCGGCAGAACAGTGAAGATGTCGCCCAATTCTGCGTTGACACTTTTAAATTCAAAGTTCATCTTATAGCCCTTCTTCAGGAATTCATACCTGCCAATACATTCAATCGGAAGCCGGTTGATCCTTAGTTTATTATTGCGAAATTCAAAAGCGAGAGAGTTTGTATTAATACTCGTAACGAGATCTGCTCGAATTCTTCTTTTTAGAATGTATGGTTCCTGGTCATAATAAAAATCGAACGAATCAACTGCAATGTGACTGGTCAGATCAAAAATGGCTTTACTCAAATCTCCCTTACCCGTATAATTCAATTGTCGGGCCTTGATCAGCACAGCAGATGACAGGTCATTATAAACAAGATTGCTTTTTTCAATGACAATCTTTTCGAGTTTCAAAGCTGTTGTAGTGTCCGCTGACGAAGAAGTATCGGACGATGCTGACGATTTATAGACGTTATAGTTAGCTTCCCCTTTTTCATTTACGTGAATGTTAACGTCTGCATTCGATATATAAAATTCGTTGATCTTGATCTCTCCGCGTAGCAATGCCGGGATTCTTATGCCCATTGCAATTTCGCCGGCAGATAATAGCTTTTCGTTTTGGAACGGTGCTGAACCGGTTGAAGAAAAATCGTACAGAGTTAGGGTGAGTGACGGGAAGTGATTAAAGAACGAAAGTCTTGCTTTTGAAAATTCTATTTTTCCATCGATGGACCGGTTTACAAAAGTTTTAATCTTTTGAGAAATCGTACCCGGCATTATATAGGGGAGCAGGAATAAGATGAGCAACAAGGAAACAATCGAGATAACAATTACTTTAATTGTTTTTTTTAGTACTCGAAACAAACTGCTCTTCATCTGGTCAGGTTTAATAACGATGTTTGTTTGTAGGGGTTTTCGTTTGACGAAGAGTCTCTACTAAGGCAGGAATAATTAAAGCAGAAGAGCACAAAGATAGAGGAAAATAGAGATGAGTTACTGGGAAGATTGCCGCCTATGATATGGGCACTCATATTAAGAAATCTCCTTGTTCCTTTGCGTACTACGTGTCTCCATCGTTTTTTCACCAAAGAGGCAACGAGGACATGGACGGTCACAATGATAAGAATCCCGGTGAATGCGCAATGCTCAACACTCAATGCTTTGTTCAATGAAAAGCCGGGCGAGTCCCTCTTCAAGCGGGTTGAGAAAACGAACATTTTTCCGCCAGGGGATTCGTCGGGGAACGAGGCAAAGCGGGAGGGCGGGATGTGACAGCAGCTTACTTATATGATCTGTCAATGAAAAAGTAGTGACTCCGCTCATGGCTCCGCTCGCAAGTGGCTGCACATTGAACATTTAGCATTGAACATTGAAAATTGAGCATTTTGTTATTACGAAACCAATGCGCAATGAACTTATCACCTGGAATCTACCTTCCATACCATCATTTAAGAAAGCACTATCATTTTGTAGTAGCTTTATTGTAAAGAGCCTGAGACTTGAGGAAGTTTGGTTTTATATTCACTTTTCTGCTCTTCGCTTTCGTGTCGGAGGCACAACCTGGCAATTGTATCTTAAGGCCACCTCAACTGACAATACATTTTGGCACCGGCAATGTGCGTGATCTGAATAGCGGTGAGCTTTCCAATTATGAACGCGTTCCCGGTGCATGCCCTACTGATGGACATTATGCACTTGCTTCCTCTACCAGTGGATGCTTCAGCGACGATTGGCATACTCTTTCGGAGGATCATACTCCCGGCGATGTTGACGGGAATATGTTACTGGTA
>VBAU01000027.1 GCA_005883855.1 Bacteroidota bacterium | reverse complement strand
AGATCTCAAATTTTTTGAGAGGAATTTCAAGGGAGTGATGCCGCTTGAAATCGTTGTTGAAACAAAACACGGTGTTTCAAAACCTTTTGGCAATCTCGAAAAAATGGATACTCTTTGCCAGTACATCGCATCAATGAATGATATAGCGCGGCCCTTGAGTATCATTGAAGGCTTAAAATTTGCTAAACAGGCCTTGTTTGAAGGTGACAGCAACAATTATAATATGCCGACAATAGCAGACCTTCCAGCACTTAAAGAATACCTGGATTTTAAGAGTGATACCGCTAATAAAAGAAATTCATTTTCGAAACTAGTATCAAGTTTCATGGATAGTTCTAGGCATCAAGCTAGGATCAGCGTTAGTATGGCCGATGTAGGAAGTAAGCGATTACCATACATTCTTGACAGCATTCAATCAAAGGCAAATGAGTTATTCAAAGACACTTCAAAATATACAGGTGTAACCTTAACCGGGGCGAGCGTAACTTTCCTGGAGGGAAGCAGTTTTATTATAAATGGACTAAAGGCAAGTATTTTGTGGGCCTTTTTGCTGATTGCGTTGTGCATGTTGTATCTTTTTCGCTCCTTCCGGATATTGATCTGTTCACTTATTCCCAATATCATTCCTTTATTAATTACAGCCGGCATCATGGGATGGGTCGGTGTTCCACTGAAACCATCAACGGTATTAATATTTAGTGTTGCTTTGGGTATCGCCATCGATGTGACGATTCGGTTTCTTGTAAACTATAAACAGGAACTGGCATTGCACGGCCACGATTTAAGGAGGACAGTGATTGAAACTATTCATAGCACTGGTATCAGCATTATCTATACCAGCCTTGTACTGATCGCCGGTTTTGTCATTTTCTGTTTCAGCGGCTTTGGAGGAACAAAGGCGTTGGGCTGGCTCACATCTATAACCCTCGTGACGGCAACTCTGACAAATCTCGTGTTATTGCCAGCAATATTAATATCAACGTCACTGTATAAAAATACAAGCTTGGGTGCCAAAAATTCGCCTGCCAGTATCGAAATTTCATAAGTTTTCTCCTATTTTAGCGCAGCTTTATATTCTTGACAATTGTCAATAGTAAATAAGCAAGGCCCGATGTCCTCAAATTTTTTAACCTCTGAAAGCAACCGAAACATTTTCAAAATGAGATTTTTATTGATTCGCTGTTGGCCGTAGGGTAAACTGCGAGAGTTAATTCTTAAACACAAATGCATATGAGAAAACTGCTACTGCTTTTTGCAGCTGGTGTGTTGTCCGTCTGTCAATTATGGGCGCAACGCACGATCACTGGATTGGTAACTGATGACAAGGGAAGTCCCATGGCCAATGTCTCAGTTCTCATCAAAGGAACTAAATCAGGTACTGTCAGTAAGGTCGACGGTACGTACTCGCTCTCCGTTCCAGCCTCAGGCAAAACCCTTGTATTTTCCTCTGTAGAAGGAGGAAGCCAGGAGGTCAACATTGGCGAACAATCTACAATTAATATCACCATGAAACCGCAGGAGAAAGCCATGTCTGAGGTCGTGGTTACTGCCTTCGGAATCAAAAAAGACAAAAAATCGATTGAGTACTCGACTACGCAACTTACCAATGAGCAAGTCAACATGGGTCACAACATCAATATCACGAATGCGCTGACCGGGAAAGTTCCCGGCATCAGGGTAAACGGTGGCGGTGGATCATTTGCTGGATCTAGCATTATCATTCGTGGGTACAATACTTTCACCGGATCCAACCAACCATTGATTGTCGTTGATGGAATTGCGCTTAATAATGGCGGAGGTGGGAACGCTTTGCAAACTGGCGTAACCAACTCAAATCGCGGAATTGACATCAATCCAGATGATATTGAAAGCATGAGTGTGCTAAAGGGGCCTTCAGCTTCGGCGTTATACGGTGCAAGGGCAACGAATGGAGTAATCCTCATCACGACAAAAAAAGGAAAGCAAGGAGAAAAAAATTCAATTCAATTTTCCACTAGCTACCAAATTGAGCAAGTAGATAGATATCCGGATTATCAAAACCAATATGCCCAGGGTACTGGTGGAGTCTTTCCGACGACCGCTTCGGGTCAGACAAATGCATCCTGGGGACCTGAAATAAACGGTCAGACGGTAAATCAATACAATCCAGCCACAGATAAGATGGACAGGGCCGCTCCTTTGATGGCATATCCCGATAACGTAAAGGATATCTTTAGGAATGGTTATGACTGGCAAAGCACGGTCGGCTTTAGTGGAGGCAACGAGAAGACTGCATTTCGTTTTTCATATGGGTATTTGAAAGCGCAGGGCGTTCTCGATAATAATAGCTTGACTAAACACAATTTTTCAGTCAATGCAAGTTCGAAGGTAAACAGCAAATTGACAGTTGGTGCTTCCGCTACCTATACATACAATGCTTCCAAAAGAACACAACAGGGCAACCAATTAAGTAATCCGCTCTTCCGTGGCTGGTTTGAGCCGAGAAGTTATGATCTGACTGGTCTTGCCTTTCAGGATGCAGTCGGCAACCAGCGGTATCCCATGGGAGAAGATAATCCTTACTGGACAATTATTAATAACCGGTTCAATGATGAGATCAACCGGCTCTTCGGAAATATCAATTTCAACCTTCGATTGCTTAGCTGGTTACAGGCAGATTACAAGATAGGCACAGACGTATTCTCTACTTTTCGTCATGGGTATGATCAGATCGGGGCCAGGGGACAGGCGAACACCAATGCCGGCGGTGCTGGCGCTGTGACCGAAACAAGAAATCAATATCGAACCTTGACCTCAAATTTTTACCTAACGGCACATAAGAGATACGGCGTTTTTGACATCACAGCGATTGCAGGAAATGAAATTTTCCAGGAATACAACAAAACCCTGACTACAACCGGCCAGACCCTTATTGTTCGCGATTTTGAAAACATAAAAAATTCTACCAACATCCAAACTCCGGCAGTAGCCTCAACTCTGTACAGGCTTGTCGGACTGTATGGCGACGTTACGCTTTTGTACAAAACACTTGCTTCCCTTGAAGGAACAATTCGCAGCGACTGGTCATCCATTCTTAAGCCTGGAAACCAGCAGTACATCTTCCCATCAATAACCGGCTCAGTTAGCATTCTGGACGCCATACCGTCAATTAAAAGCAATTTCATACAGAATTTGAAAATCAGGGGTAGCATCGCCAAGGTGGGAAAAGCAACCTCTGAATTTGCTTATTCCACTGATTCCTATTTTGCGGCAGCCACTTCTGCCGATGGATTTGGTCCTATCATCAGATATCCGTTTAACAACTTGCAGGCCTTTACACTAAGCACTGCGGCTGGAAACCCGGAGTTGGGACCAGAGTTCACGACAAACAACGAAATTGGATTAGACCTCTCAGCATGGAAAAATCGTTTGAATATTGACTTGACAATTTACAAGCAAAAGTCAAAGGACCTTATATTTAATGTGCCCATTGCTCCGACAGCTGGAATCACTTCCATAGTTAAGAATGCAGGAAGCATGCATACCAATGGAATTGAACTGGGCGTGATTGTCACTCCTGTCCAGGTAAAATCCTTCTCTTGGACTATCAATTTCAACTATACGCATTTCAAGAGTATGGTTGACGAACTGGCGCCCGGGGTTAATACAATCGCTCTTGGGGGGTTTACCACTCCAAACATAAGATTGTTACCGCACAAGGAGTATGGACAAATATATGGAAGCGCTTATGTGCGGGATGCCAAGACCGGAAAGATAGTTGTCAATGCCAATGGCTTGCCGCAAGTCACAACAACGGATACGGTTATTGGCAACCCTAATCCTAAGTACTTAATTGGAGCAACGAATACTTTTACATTCAAAGAATTCTCACTGTCGATTGTAATTGACTACAAGAAAGGTGGTGATGTTTACAGCCGCAACGTTGCTGACCTTCAAAGAAACGGCGCTGCTAAGGAAACAGCAGAGTTCCCGAGATTTGACGCAAACGGTAATCCAACTAAGCCGTATATTTTTGATGCCGTGTACGCAGGTGGGGGCACAAACACCACATACGTAAGCGCTGAACAATACTATGGCAATAGCGGGAAATTTGTGGCGTCGGAAGGATTCATATTTGATGCTACGTGGTTTCGCATACGAGAGATGTCTTTAAGTTATCACTTGCCTTCGAGGATAACGGGCAAGACTCCTTTCAGCAGTATGGACCTTAGCATATTTGGTCACAATGTTTTCTTGCATGCTCCACATTATCCACATTTAGATCCTGAACAGAATGTGTTGGGTGTCTCAAATGCCCAGGGTCTTGAGTTTAATGCTTTGCCCGACACCCGTACCATGGGCGTAGCACTTCGATTCTCATTATAAAAACCTAAAACAGCACATTATGAAATTTAAATATTTTGGAAGTATCGTAATTGCGCTTACAGCAATTTTTTTCCTGGGATCATGCAAGAAGTTTCTTGACATAAACCGGGATCCAAATAACATACCCACCGGTAATGCGCCTATCGCCCAGGAGCTGACGGCGGCGCAAGTTAATCTCGCCTTCGAAGGAGGAAGTGATCTCTTTCGCTATGCCGCATTAATCATGCAGCAGATAAGTGGCGAAGCTTCTAATCCAAATCAGACATGGGCCTACTATCGGTATATCATTAGTGGAACCGATGTTAACAATGCATGGGGCGCTGCTTTCGCAGCTGCTAATGGTACTGCAGGAACACTGAAAGACCTTGAAATTATTATCAAGACCGCCGTCGAAAATGGCAGTCCTTATTATTCGGGCATATGTAAAATTTTGAAGGCCTATGAATACTCGCTGGCCGTGGATGCATGGGGCAACATCCCCTTTTCGGAAGCAGAGCAGCTCGATGCAAACACGAGTCCACATTATGATGATGCAAGTACAATTTATCCTAAGCTGATTACACTTCTTACAGACGGTGTTGCCGATTTAAACCAACCATCCAGCCTGCTTACACCTGGCACCAACTCGATGTTCTACACGAACGCAAACTTTGCAACGGCAAAGACGCAATGGATCAAATTGGCGAACACGCTGAAATTCCGATTGCTCTTGCATTACAGCAAAAAAGATCCAGCATCTACAGTGAGCCAAATAACCGCCTTAATAAACAGCAGCGCAAGTTTCTTCGCTTCGAACGCTGATAATTTGCAGATGACTTTCAATGACGCAGCAAATCAGCGAAATCCAATTGCGCAGTTTGAGGTGAGCAGGGCTAATTACCTCTACGCAGATTCTTTCATGGTAACTCTAATGAATTCAAAAAATGATCCTCGCCGCGCATTCTACTTTACTTCATTTCCTTATCAGAACGTTTCGTTGCCATTTGCATTGTCTACTTCGGCCGCAAGTGCGGGCACTACGTTGACATTTGGTTCAACTTCCACATCGAGTGCAAGTGTGGTTGTTGGTTTAGGAGTAACAGGTGTGAATGTAGTTCCAGGAACAACGGTAACAACGGTTACCGCAACTACGGTTACTCTTAGCAGCGCGTTATTAAATACTGGCGCTGCGTCAGGTGCAACAATTGTTTTTTCTCCTTCCAAGTTTAAAGGTGTGCCGAATACGAATCCAAATGGAGTCAACGCCAACAGTAATTACAGCCGTATTCATACTTTTCTGCGCGGTACTATCACTGCAGGAAGTGCTCCTCCATTTACATACTCGGGAGCGGCGCCACAGCGGATGTTCTCCTTTGCGGAATACAATTTCATAAGAGCGGAGGCGGCATTAATGGGCGCGCCCGGCGACCCGCAAGCATTTTTCACTGCTGGCATCACCGCAAGTATGCAGGAGGTTGGAGTGAATGCAGTGGCAATTGCCGACTATCTTTTATACAATGGCACCCTTTCTGGCACCACAGCTCAGAAATTGAAACAAATAGTTGAAGAAAAATATGTGGCTTTATTTGGCGTTTCAATGGAGTCATGGAGCGATTATCGCCGGACAGGATATCCTGTAATTACTCCTCCGGCAGATAAAAATCCACAAGTAACAGCTGTGCCCAGGTCTTTACTTTATCCACAAAACGAAGTCGATAGAAACACAAATTTTCCAGGTCAGAAGCCGGCAGATATGCAGACAAAAGTATTTTGGGATAATTGATTCCCGCTGATCAAATCGTATTCAAAAACAAAAAGGGCCGCTTATATAGCGGCCTCTTTTTATACTGTATGCTATGACAAAAAACTTATTTCATTTTTATTCTTTGCTCTACTGAAATTTCTCCTCCTGATGTAGCTCTTACCTGTAATTTTTTTGTCGGCAATTCTACTGTCATTTGATAAAATGTTTCTGAATCTGAGTTGTACTCTATTATGTTATAAACAGCGGCTGATCCGAAGCGAGTATTGATCTCCTTAACTACCGCTAATGGCAGCTGATTGAACAGCACATTTCTTGCTGTACCAATTAACTCGCCAGTATAGCTAAAGTACGCTTCGACGTGGAAGCCATTCAGCGCAAAGGATGCTTTAATGGCATCTTTTCCCTCGTGCCATTTCACATCTGTGGCTCCTTTAAACTGTTCCTGGAAAGTGTTTTCAGCAGGATTAAACTCCTTGTGTCCCGCAAATGCAGTTGAAGAAATTAATGTCAGAACTGCTACTGATGCAACGATTAACTTTTTCATGATTTAAGGTTTAATGATTAATAAATTTTGATTCAAAAGTTTGACGTCACAAATCTATTTGAGGTTACAACGTTTGACAAGTAAATTGGGATTGCTGGATAACATTGTTAATGCAATTAACGATTGCTGGAAAAAACTGAGCTTGAAACATCCAGCCGCGTGTTCGATTCAATTAACAATTCGCGAGCATAGAGACATGCGCGTAAAAAAAACAAAAACCTCGCAATCGAAGAAAACGAGGCTTTGTTCTATAATCGTACACTTGTGTATTAATATCGTACACTCAACAACCTTCATTCTTTCTTGTCCTTTTGATAAATGAACCAATCACGGCCATTAACAGACTTCAAAATAATTTTTGAATCGGCATTTTCAAGCGTAACATAATACCTCGTGCCCTTGCTGGTTGCTACTTCAAACAGATCACTCACCCACGCGTTATT
>VBAU01000026.1:2811-10062 GCA_005883855.1 Bacteroidota bacterium | reverse complement strand
TCCTGAGGCGCATTGCTGTCTTCCATGATGAGTGACCGGCGTAGCTCCAAAATAATTTCTAAGGGTGAAATGGAAACGGGGCATTCTTCTACACAGGCCTGGCATGAAGTGCATGCGCGCAATTCTTCGACAGTTATGTAGGTAAAGAGATTTTTACCGTCATCTTTGAATTCTTCTTTCTTGTCAATGTTTCTTCCAATCTCCTCCATTCTATCTCGCGTGTCCATCATGATTTTTCTTGGGGATAACAACTTGCCCGTGATGTTCGCCGGGCAGGCCTCCGTACATCTTCCGCATTCGGTACAGCTATAGGCGTCCAGCAAATTTCTCCAGCTGAGGTCAAAAACATCTTTGGCACCGAATTTCGCGGGGGGCGCTGCATCAGTTGGTACCGTTTCAGGTTGCATGGCATATAGCACTTCTTTTTGAACGGCAGGCATGTTTTTCATCATCCCTTTAGGCTCCAGTCGTGTGTAGTATGCATTGGGAAAGGCAAGCAGGATGTGCAGATGTTTCGAGTAGGGCAGATAATTCAAAAAAGCAAAGATGATTGTTATGTGCAGCCACCAGCAGGTTCGTTCAACGGTTACCAATGTTGACGTCGGCGCTGACGCTAACGGCGAGGAGAGAAATCCGCTGATGAAAAAGTTTCCAACATCATGATAATTTTCATAACCCCGAAGCTGCAAGGCCCGGTCGGTTGTATTCATCGTTAGAAAGAAAGTCATCAACAAGATTTCCGTGATCAAAATGTAGTTCGCGTCACTCCTGGGCCATCCATCGAGATCATGACTTCTGAATCGCCGTAGTTTTAGAATATTTCTGCGGACAAGAAAAATCACGCAGGCAAGAAACACAAGTACAGCCAGGATTTCGAAAGCGTCGATTAAAAAGGTGTAGAAGCCGCCGAGGGCATTAGCAAACAAACGGTGTTTGCCAAGGCCGCCATCCAGGACAATTTCAAGGACTTCGAAATTAATGATGATAAATCCTGCATAAATAAAAAAATGCATGACAGCAACCAGCGGGTTACGAAACATTTTCTTTTGACCGAATGCGAGCAGCAATACATTTTTCCAGCGCTCAGCGGGGCGATCGGTATAATCTTCATCACGTCCCAGCAAAATGTTCCTCCTGATTTTTTTTACATTTCTTGCAAAAAACAAAATGGAAGCAACCACGAGCAGAATGAATACAATTTGCTGAACGTTGAGCATATCGGCTTAATTACACACCTAAGATAAAGTTTATTGGATTATAGGTTTATTTGGCTTTACAATTTAGTTTTGTTTCCAGCAATAAATATTATGCCTGACAGAAAACATATACTCGACCAGGAAGTCGCGGCGAAAAAGTTACAGCGGATGGCATATGAGATAATCGAAAATAATTTGGATGAGGGCAGCATCATATTAGCAGGTATTCCGGAAAATGGAACAGTAATCGCAAAAAACATTCAAAAAATGATTTCGGAAATCTCTTCTTTAAAAACAGAATTGATCAGCATATCATTGGACAAACGGCTTCCGAGAGAGGTTAAGTTGAATAAAAACCTTGACTTCAATGACCGGGTGGTCATTATTATTGACGATGTAGTAAACAGTGGCAAGACTTTATTGTACGCTGTAAAGCCGTTCCTGGAGTTCCATCCAAAAAAGATCCAGACGCTGGTATTGGTTGAAAGATGTCACAATAATTTTCCAGTACAAGCGGACTATGTGGGTCTGTCGATTTCCACAACTTTACAAGAGCAGATTATTGTGGAGGTAAATGGAGAAACGATAACAGGAGCCTACTTGCATTAGCAGATCATTAGATTAGAAAAGAACCGGCCCCCATTTTTCTTTTTACTCTATTCCCTTTTATATAACTTAGATAATAAGCCCTGGCCAGTTCATTCTTTCTAAAACTCTCTTAGCCACATTTGTATTGTTACATAATAAACTGTTTATGAAAAAGCCAATTTTCGTAGTGGGTGCGACGCTGCTTGCAGTCATGTACCAGTTCTCCGGTTGCAGGCCGGTGGATGTATATGCAAAATATCATAAAAGCGTTGTGATGCTTTATCATACTTACCTGTACCAGGTAACAATGGGCTCAAACTCGTGGTACTTCACCTACGACAAGGAAAAGCAGCTGATCAACGAGTGGAATACAGACGTGACTCAGATAAAACAACCCCTGGCCTCGTACGGAACCGGCTTTTTTATCGACCGCGAAGGTCGCATCGCTACCAATAAACATGTAGTGGATGATTGGTTTGGCAGTTACGAAACAACTGTGAGAACCATCCTGAGGAATTGGATGCAAAATAATGTGTTGAGCTATGGGCACCAGCGGGATAGTGCCTCCCAACGGATCAGCGAATGGAGCGCGATTCGATATGATATGGGTCGCACAGATGAAGAGCGTGAAAATGCTGCTGGGCAAGTGGATGCATGGCAAAAACTGCAGGGTGAATGGGCTGGCGACCAGAACTACTATGACGGTCTGCTGAGTTCATTGGGAGAGGCAAAATTCCAGGTGGTAACGCTTTTCCTGGGATATGCTCTCGACGGCACTCACACTGATAACATCGGCGATTACAAGGAATGCGTGAAGATGAATATTTCAAAGGATGATAATATTGATCTTGCTATCATCCAAACTAAGGATAAGAAACTTCCGTCTGATGTCAATGAGCCGATCGTCTTAAGCGATATAACCACCGATGGACAGTTAAAAGTAGGCGAGGACGTTGCCCTTATGGGATACAATTGGGGACCAGTCATTGCCAACTCCGACAAAGGCTTGCGGGTTCAAAAGACTGACGGCAAAATAAGCCAGGAATCCGATGGCATTCGAGTGCTGTATTCTATTCCATCGCTGGCCGGTTCGAGTGGCTCACCCGTGTTCGATAAATCCGGAAAACTCGTGGCCGTAAATTATGCGGGCTACAACACTACGCAAAGTTTTAACTACGGCATCCTGGCGAAGTATCTAAAAATACTTGCGATGCAATGAGAGTTGATCACTCCCTCGCGACTCAAAAGTAGAGTGGATAAGCCTTGACTTTCCCCTTTGAATCGATCATCAATGTAGGCGCTGGGCACTTGAAGGCATTCAGGCAAAAGAAAACTGTTCTCAGCCATTTTTTGTTTGTCCTGATTTTGGTGAAATCGATATCGGGAGCCAGGTAAAATTGTCTCACCCTCGGAACATCTGTTCGATCAACAACAACCGCTGAGTCGACATCGATCCATTTGTTTTGAAATCCACCAAACATTCCGTCAGCTCCATAACCAACAGAAAGATTAAGCCACGCCGGCAAACGTGATTTTGAAAAAAATGATTTTAAGTTAGCACTGAGCCAATAGGTTTGTGCATTGTAATCTTTCAGCATGCGCTCCGTCCACGATTCCCCAAAAAGATCATTGGCACGCTCATCTAACATCGGTTCGCCATACTCCTTATGATGGAAGGAAAACTTGTATTGAATCCGTTGTTCTTTCCATAAGAGTTCCTGGGAAATGAACATGCCGGATCCGATTACATTCGCTGCCATATCGCTCCAGCTCCAGCCCCATTTGGCGGAATGTCCATCCAGGAATTCTATCACCGTTAAATATAATGCTCCGCTCACGCCACCTATAATTGCAGCTTTGTTCTGAGAAAGGCCAGCCCATCGCCACATGCCTGCGGAAATTCTTCCTGTATTGTAGGCTGTCCATCCATGCCCCAGCTTGTCTACCTGCAGCCACTCCTTGCTATCATTAAATGTGTGAAAGGAAGTATGAGGATAATTTTTATACCAGGTGTTGTTGAGAATGACGAGCGATGCTCCGTAGCCGACAACATTCACTCCAGTGACAAGCCAAATGCGTTTCTTATGGACAGTCGCATCGAATGGTTGTTGTGAGGTTGTCTTCCCCTGCGGATAGAAAGTTTCGACTGTCAGGCTTGAATCCTGCGAAATGACACTAAGCGAAGAGCAAATGATTAGTAAAAAGAGGTTGTGCTTTTTGTAACAAGCTAAAAAACGGAATCCACTTCTTACTTTGTTCTTCAGGGCAAAACTCGGGCAGTGTCCGAAAACTGGCATCATAAAAAACAAAAATACGGTTCATTTGCTGTTTCCTGAGAAAGATGAAAAATCAATAACTTTCCAAAAGGATGACAGGAGCAACTCCTGGCCAAGCTAGAACCCTAAATCTGGAATATTTATGGATGCTGCAATTCAAAGCAAGATCAATACCTGGCTTAATGGAAATTTTGATCAACAAACCAGGGATGAAATACTGCGTTTGCAAAAAGAAAGCCCCGACCAACTGGCGGATGCATTTTATAAGAACCTGGAGTTTGGTACGGGCGGGCTTCGCGGAATAATGGGTGTGGGCACCAATCGGATGAACAAGTATACCGTAGGCACGGCCACACAGGGATATGCAAATTACCTGAAGCAAAGTTTTCCCAATGAGCAAGTGAAAGTAGCTATTGCGCATGATAGCCGAAATAATAGTAGGTTCTTCGCAGAGACAACAGCAAATGTTTTTGCAGCAAATGGTATAAAAGTCTTTCTTTTCGATAGCCTGCGACCCACGCCGGAGTTATCTTTCGCCATTCGCCATTTAAAATGCCAGGGTGGGGTCGTGTGCACTGCGTCCCACAATCCAAAAGAATACAACGGATATAAAGCTTACTGGAACGATGGGGCACAGTTGGTACCTCCACATGATAAAAATGTAATCAAAGAAGTTGAAAAGATCGGGTCGGTTGAAAATGTAAAGTGGACAGGTGGATCGGACAACATAACGATCATTGGCAAAGACGTCGATGAAGCTTACATGAATATGGTGAAAGGGTTGAGTGTATATCCCGAGATCATTCAAAAACATCGCGACTTGAAAATTGTTTACACGCCGATCCACGGCAGTGGCATAAAACTCGTTCCCGAAGTGTTGAAGCGTTTTGGTTTTACAAATGTTCACATCGTAAAGGAACAGATGGAACCCGATGGAAATTTTCCAACGGTAAGTTATCCGAATCCGGAAGAGAAGGCAACAATGAGTATTGGGCTGAAAAACGCAGAAGAACTTGATGCCGATATTTTATTAGGAACGGATCCGGACGCCGATCGCGTCGGAATTGGCATAAAAGATAATCACGGAGAGTGGGTGCTGATGAACGGGAATCAGACCGCTGTTCTTGCCTTCAACTACATGATCGAAGCAAGGAAGGCAAAAGGTATCGCACAGCCCAATGATATGGTGATCAAAACGATCGTGACCACAGAGATGATCGATAAGATTGCTCAGCAAAATGGTGTGCATTGTTATAATGTTCTTACGGGTTTCAAATGGATTGCTGAAATGATCCGTGAAAAAGAGGGCAAGGAAAATTTTATTATCGGCGGCGAAGAGAGTTTTGGAATGATGATCGGCGACAAGATCCGCGATAAAGATGCCGTGAGTGCAGTTGCGCTCCTTTGTGAAATGGCAGCCTATGAAAAAGACAAGGGCAGAATTTTGTTTGAAAAATTAGTTGACCTGTATGTTCAATTTGGATTTTATTACGAAGAATTGATCTCTATTACAAAAAAGGGAATGGACGGGCAAAAGCAAATTGCTGCGATGATGGAGGAATTCAGAAATAATCCTCCCCGGATAATCGATGGACTGCCAGTAGTTGAATTACTCGATTATGAAAAACGCGTCGGCAAAAATTTGGCTACTGATGAAAATTGGGAGATCAAACTACCGAAATCAAATGTTTTGCAATTTGTTTTGGCTAGTGGGGATAAGATCTCTGCGAGGCCATCCGGTACTGAGCCCAAGATCAAATTTTATTTTAGTGTCAACGCCAAACTTCAGTCAGCCGATGAGTTTGACAACATGCTGAAACAGCTGCAAAACAAGATCCAGAGAATTATTGCAGAAATGAATCTGCAACAGTAAAGGTATGCCTAACCATCACAATGTATAAAGTCCGCGCAGGGGCTTTTGGTGCGAATAAGCGATGACTATTGTTTATTGTTACCTGGTCAACTTCGGAATTATCATCGGTACTTTTTGTTTATACAGTCGGTACGCTTCACCGAATTCTTGTTCCAATTTTTTTTCTTCAAGTTGTAATCCGATCAGGGTATAAATAGTGATGATTGTATTCGCGATCAACAAGCTGGCGACAGGAAAGATCACAAGCAACCCCCAAATGAATATGAACGTGCCCGTATACAACGGGTGCCTAACGATCTTATGAACGCCCGTGATCATTAATTCATTGGTATTCGTATTCTCAATTAGTCCTTTTAGTCCGCTCAACTGCATAAAATATTTCAGGATGCATATGCACATCACTGCTAAACCAAAAAAAGCAATCGCAATTCCGAGAACTAAAGAAGTTGTTGTGGGCATGAAAAGTTTGTAAGAGCTCATGGTTACCTGGTAGATCAGGATTGCCACAAAACTCACAGCGGCAAACAAGGTGTAATAAAGCCGGTAGAATTTGTAATGGCCACGCATCCAACGTTGAGCAAGTCGTTTAAACGTTGATGAAGCAAAAACGCTGTGCAGAACGCAGTACAAAATCCAACCTGCCGCAAGTATAACGTGCGATTGAATCATAAAGGAGAGTCCAATTGCAAAAATATGTTATTGCTTAACTGAGCTCTCAAAATACCCCTTTAGGGGTAGGGGCAAGAAAGTTATGGGCAAGAAAAAAGGCACCTCATCAGTGCCCACTCTCCTATGGGTGGATGGTTTTAATTCCTTTGTTTCGAAATGATATCGGGGTGTTAAATGGGTTAGTAAATGTTTCGTTTGTCGGCACAAAACTAATAGGCAAAATATTTCTACACGCAACCTTTCGATCAACGGGCAAAAACTGGCGGCGAATTTGTAAGATATTAATAAAGAGTGTCAACTCTTGTCCATTTATTAAATTGCACCATCTATGCGACCCACAGAAGATTCATACAGGCATAAGGGTTTGAGAAAGAAGTTGACCACGGGCATTCGTGAGAAAGGGATTACAGACGAACGAGTATTAGAAGCTATCAACAATGTTCCCCGTCATTTTTTTCTCGACTCCGCATTTGATGAGGCTGCTTACGCAGACAAGGCGTTTCCCATCGGCGAAGGACAAACTATTTCACAACCTTACACTGTTGCATATCAAACTCAACTTTTGGAAGTTAAACCGTTTGACAAAGTTTTGGAGATCGGTACGGGAAGCGCTTACCAGGCAGTAGTGCTTGCGCAAGTAGGAGCGCTG
>VBAU01000026.1:0-2729 GCA_005883855.1 Bacteroidota bacterium | reverse complement strand
GGTGATGGTTTTGAAGGGTTACCCACATACGCACCATTTGAAAAAATCCTGATCACCGCCGCGGCGCCGGACATCCCACCGAAATTAGTCGAACAGCTAAAGACTGGTGGAATGATGGTATTGCCTGTTGGTTCTGGTGAAGTCCAGCGAATGATGCGAATTACTAAAGTGCGGGACAACGCTTTGAAAGAAGAAGTCTTCGATCATTTCTCCTTTGTGCCCATGTTGGAAGGGAAAAAGTAGAACCTGGCACAGTCAATGATCCCCATGCCGGTTAACAAAAATCATCTGCCCGCATGACATTAACCATTTGAAGTTGCAGTTGATTATTTAATATTTGAAATAGATTTCTATCAAAACCTGAATTGCAGACGTTGCGGTTGTTTGCCATTCTAGCCGTATAAATTCAAAAACTTAAAGTCATGCTTCATCAAACAAATTTTATTGCGTATGAAGACGCACCGGCAAGAACCGAGCTGGAAAGTTGGGTGAAAAGTATCGCTCAACTTTGTGAAGCAAGCTCCATACATTGGTGCGACGGCTCACGAGAAGAGTACGACAGTCTTTGCAACCTGCTTGTGAACAAAGGCACATTTATTCGTTTGAATTCTAAAAAACGCCCAAAAAGTTTTGCGTGTTTTACCGACCCGAGTGATGTTGCACGTTCGGAGGATAGAACTTTCATTTGCAGCCGGCGCAGGCAGGATGCGGGTCCCACCAATAATTGGATGGATCCGGATGAAATGAAGCGCAAACTCAACAACCTCATGATTGGTTGTATGGAGGGAAGAACTTTGTACGTGATTCCTTTCAGCATGGGGCCACTTGGTTCCCCATTCACAAAGTATGGAGTACAACTTACCGACTCGGAATACGTAGCGGTCAATATGCACATTATGACACGAATGGGCGAAGATGTGTTGCCACACATTCAAAAGAAGAAATTTGTAAAATGCGTTCATACCGTTGGTGCTCCTTTAGAGGGCATACAAAAAGATTCCAGGTGGCCATGCAATCCCGATACAAAATATATTTCTCATTTTCCTGAAGAACGATTGATCATTTCGTATGGGAGTGGCTATGGTGGTAATGCGTTGATGGGTAAGAAATGTTTTGCCCTTCGCATCGCTTCTGCGATGAGTCATGAAGAAGGCTGGCTCGCTGAACATATGCTCATCATGGGCGTGGAAACTCCGCAAAAAGAAAAAACTTATTTGGCGGCTGCCTTTCCAAGTTCATGTGGCAAAACGAATCTTGCGATGCTCGTTCCACCGGATGACTTTGACGGATGGAAAGTGACGACCGTGGGCGATGATATTGCGTGGATACACAAGGGAAATGATGGCCGTTTGTTTGCCATCAACCCCGAAACCGGGTATTTTGGTGTAGCAACAGGGACCAACTATGAGACTAATCCCAATGCCATGGAAACGATCAGGGAGAATACTATTTTCACCAATGTTGCTATCACACCTGATAAAGATGTCTGGTGGGAAGGACTTACGGCCGAGCCTCCGAAAGACCTTACGGATTGGCAGGGTAAACCGTGGGATCGTGAGAGCGGTCAACCTGCGGCACATCCCAATTCAAGATTTACCGCGCCTGCTTATCAAAATCCCGCGCTTGATCCAGATTGGGATAATCCTCATGGCGTGCCCATTGGTGGATTTGTTTTTGGAGGCCGCAGAAGTAAAACAGTGCCGCTCGTGTACCAATCGTTCAATTGGAATTTTGGAGTTTATCTCGCATCTACGATGGGCAGTGAAATGACGGCTGCAGCTTTTGGTGAGATCGGCAAGATTCGTCGCGATCCATTTGCGATGCTACCTTTCCTTGGTTATCACATCGGCGATTATGTCAATCACTGGCTGCAATTCGGTCGCGATCTTCCTAACGCGCCAAGAATATTTGGCGTGAACTGGTTTAGGAAAAATGGAGACGACCGGTTGACCGATTCAGTGAGTCATGAGAAATTTTTGTGGCCAGGGTTTGGACAAAACATGCGTGTCTTGAAATGGATAGTGCAAAGAATAAA
The DNA here is from genome assembly GCA_005883855.1 of Bacteroidota bacterium. Lineage (GTDB taxonomy): Bacteria > Bacteroidota > Bacteroidia > Chitinophagales > Chitinophagaceae > VBAU01. The sequence continues at coordinate 694 of VBAU01000026.1, read as the reverse complement.
TGGTCATAGTTCATCTGTTGAAAGTCCGATTGGCTGGATGCCGCGATATGAAGATATCGACTGGAGTGGATTGAGGGACTTCAGCAGAGAATCCTTTGCGAAACTCATGGCAGTAGATAGAGAATTGTGGAAACAGGAATTGCTATCGCACGAAGAATTGTTCGAACGCATGTACGACAAACTGCCTAAGGAATTTCTTTTTATGAGAGAATTGCTTCTGTCCGCATTGTGGAGATCTCCGGAGCATTGGGGATTGCAGGCAGAGAGAGAGTGAACGGATATTATGAAATGCTCATTCAGCTTAAAATTGATATCCTATTTTGAGGGCCAATATAGTATTGATGTCACCAAGATTAGTGTAATTCTCGAAATCGGCTCTTGCTCCCAAGAGCAAATGCTTTGTCGCTGGATATTCATACCCCACGGTAATTCGGTATCCGAATATTGCCTGGTTAATATACTCCAAGTATGATCTTCGCACTCTCGTTTGTGATATAGAATCATAAAGAAGTGTGGCCTGAAACTCTCTGTTTTGATTAGTGTAGCCGACCGGAAATCCGATGGATGTGCTAAGGCCCTTGAGAAATGTTTTTTTGAAGGGATAATATGCAATTTTTGGTACAAAAGCAATGTTTGCCGTTGAATAATAGAAGTGACCAAAAAATTCATCGGCTGTTGGATTAATTACTTTTGG
>VBAU01000553.1 GCA_005883855.1 Bacteroidota bacterium | reverse complement strand
ACTGGGTGATCATCTTTGTTTGGACAAGCGTGATGGTTTCAAAGAATTCATCCATGGTGCCAAATCCTCCCGGCATTATGATAAAGGCATAAGAATATTTTACGAGCATAGTTTTGCGCACAAAAAAATGTTCAAAGGTGATGGAGGTTTGTACATAAGGATTTGCTTTCTGCTCAAATGGCAATCGAATATTACAGCCCACAGACATGCCACCATGCTCAAATGCGCCCCGGTTCGCCGCTTCCATAATTCCGGGACCTCCGCCGGTCATCGTCGTAAAGCCAATGTCAGATATGCGCTTTCCAAACTCCCTGGCTTTTTCATAGAAGAAATCCGCTTCCTTAAATCGTGCGGAGCCAAAAACGGTGATACATGGGCCAACAAAATGCAGCGTTCGAAAACCTTTTAAGAATCCTCTAAATACTTTCCATGCAAAGCCCAATTCATAAGTGCGACTCTTTGGTCCATCCAGGTAAACATGTTCCTTAGCTGGAATGATGCGCATGTCTTTCTCATTCGACATATACATTGTTTAGTAAGAATAAAAGTATCGCGGATTTTTGGATTGCACGAGCTTCGTGGATTGGAGCGTGGTCTGCGCTTTAAAATTGCCACTTACCTGTTGCCAATTGCCAATTTAAGAATCTTGTTCAAATGCTCGTGTAACTCACATGCTCGTTACATTTGATCTCCGATGATAGTTTATAATGTCACAGTAAGGGTTGATGCGGGAATTGAAAGGGACTGGTTGACGTGGGCAAAGGATGAACACATTCAAATTGTTTCGTCTCCTCGAGCAGAATAAAGAAGACGGGATCACTTATGTGGTGCAGTATTTCACACCTTCAATTGAGAGTTACAAAAAATATGCAGACGAGTTCTCTTTGCGGTTTCGTCAAAAAACGTTTGATTAAATGGGGCGACGGATTTATTGCGGTTCGCAGTGTTACGGAAATTGTGAATTGAGTGTGCAAAAGATTAATTTAATTCCCGGTATCACAAAACAATAGTATATTCATCAAAACCCTTTACTGGCAAGGTTTTCAGGCTAGATAGCTGAAACTCAGTCCAATCAAGCCTTTTGCGCAATCAAAGAATTAAATCGCTCCTCCATTAAAATTTATCGATATGCCAAAATCCTTGCCTGATAAGGATTCGGCCATTTTTTAACGACTCAAAAAAAGAAAGAAAAAATTTTATTGCAATTGAAAACCGTATAAATTTGTCGTCCTTACAAAAACGCTTAAAAAAACTACATTATGAACAAAGCTGAATTGATCAACAAAGTTGCCGACGACGCCGGCGTTACAAAAACCCAAGCTAATGCTGCTTTAGATTCTTTCATCGAAGCTGTCACAAAAGCACTGAAAGGTGGAGGTAAAGTTACCCTCGTTGGTTTTGGTACATTCTCCGTATCAAAAAGAGCTGCACGTAACGGCCGCAACCCACAAACTGGTGAAGTAATTAAGATCAAAGCAAGAAAAGTCGCTCGCTTCAAAGCTGGTAAAGAACTTTCTGGCCGACTTTAATCTACAGTCAACTTTTTAACAAGCCCCGGCTATTTCTCTACAGCATGGGGCTTTTTTGATAACATTTGATTTTAAAACAAAAAATTCTTATGGGCAAAGGAGACAAGAAAACAAAAAGAGGAAAAATTTTTAAGGGCTCGTTTGGAAAGAGCCGGCCGGCAAAACCGAAGAAAGCAGTTAAGAAAAAACAGCCGTAATTGGGAATTGGTAGTTTGGAATTAGAGGAATGCGACTAACTACTAATTCTGAATTCAGAATTCAGCATTCCCATTATGGCGCCAGCCTCTCAATCTTCCACCCGCCGTCTTCCAAAATGGTATACTGAATTCTATCATGTAATCGCCCAGGTCTTCCCTGCCAGAATTCAATAATAACAGGCCTTACAAGAAAGCCGCCCCAGTGCGCCGGCCTTTTTGTAGCGTTCGTCAAGCCAATCCCTGCTGTCAATCACCTGGCTTTGCGGAGATGCAACAGCCCCGACCTGGCTTGCTTTCGGCCGCGATTGAAAATAAGTGTTATTCTCGTCGTCGCTTGTCTTTTCAATAAGACCAGTAATTCTTACTTGTCGTTCCAACTCTTTCCAGAAAAAAACAAGACAGGCTTTTGGATTTTCTGCAAGTTGCTGCCCTTTGTAACTTTCATAGTTTGTGAAGAACACAAAACCTTTTTCGGAAAATCCTTTGAGCAACATTGTCCGGGCAGAGGGCATGCCATCTGACGAAGCAGTAGCTACAGTCATGGCATTTATTTCGGCGATTTTTGCCTCCAATGCATCCTGCCACCAAATGTTAAATTGCTTTATGGGATCCGCTTCAACTTCTGATTCAACCAAAGCTTTGTAAGAATATTCTTTCCTGATCTCAGCAATCTTTTCGTCCATAATAATTTTTTTCGGAGACAAAATTACAGATTTGCCAGGCTTACGATCGAGTTAGCTTTGCCAGGATTGCTCAGCGATCAATTCTGTGCCAAGCGTTGTAACCCTGGCAAAACTCGTTCAACAAAAATTACGGATTAGCCTGGGTTTTTAACAGGTCGTTCTCTTCTGAAATCACATTTAACATGCTTTCCAATTCGCCAATGCGTTTCAACTGGTGCTCTAGTTTTTTATTGGCGTCGGCAACTACCTGCAGGTCGTTATTTAATTCTTCAAGATAGCTGACTCTTTTTTGCAATTGCTGGCGTTGAAAATTCGCTTCGCGGAATTTATCTTCAGCTTCATTTAATTGTAGCGTGAGTTGTTGACTATCGACTGTGAGAGCCTGGAGTTTTGCTTTGAATTCTTCGTTTTCTCTTAAAGCTTTATGGTAAGCCTCCTTCAAATCCTCATATTCCAGGCTCACCATTTTGCTCGACGAAAGTTGCCCCTCTAATTTTTGAATTTTGCTTTGAAGCGTATTGAACTCACTATAAGCGCTGTCGAGCATAGATGTCATCTCCTTGGTCACACTTTCTTTCTGCCTGATGTTATGGATCTCACTTTCCTTTTGACTCACCAGTTGCTTCAGCTCTTTCACCTGGCGCATCAAGCCTTCGTTTTCATCTTCAATTGACTTTTGTTTTTCTTCATTGTCTTTGAATACCTCAATATTTTCCAACAAATGATTGATCTTCTCATTATGCTCCAGCAAACTCCTCTGCGCCGTACGCAACTCCTCAATATAATTCGGTTTGTTTTCCCTTGCTCCAGGCCGGTGAGCTAAATCCAGATCTGATTGCATCTTCCGTTCCTGCTTTCTCAACTCTTCCATTTCGATCTCGTAGATATGGTTATTTTCTTCCGCTTCAGAAAGATGGCTTTTCAACTCTGAAACTTCCTTATCCCGGACCTCAACTTCATTAAAGTACTTTAGCTTCCAGTCATCCACACTTTTCTTGATCCTGTCCGTTTCTACTGTCGAGCCCTTGAGATTTCGTCGGCTGGTGATGAAGAAATGAATGACAATGCCCAGGGACACCGCACAAAAAAATAATACGCAAAGTTCGACGATGTTTAGATTGAGTGTCATGGGGCTGGAGAGGATTCGTAAAATTACGGTAAACTATGAAAAAACTACCACTTGCTAAAATACGGTGCTGGTTAGTTATTCACAAGTAAAACGCGAAATTTATCCTGAAACAACGGTGCCCACTTTTTCGCCAGTCACCACGAGACGCAGATTGCCTGGCTTGTTCATGTCAAAGACGACAATAGGGAGATGATTTTCCATGCACAGCGTGAAAGCGGTCATATCCATCACCCGCAAATTTTTTGAAATGCATTCACTAAAACTAATCTGGTCATATTTCGATGCTTTGGGATTTTTTTCCGGGTCTTCCGAGTATATTCCGTCTACTCTTGTCCCTTTCAGGATCACGTCGGCCTTAATTTCAATTGCCCGCAATACGCCAGCCGTATCGGTAGTAAAATAAGGATTGCCGGTGCCGGCGCCAAAGATCACCACCCTTCCTTTCTCCACGTGGCGTATGGCACGACGTCGAATGTATGGCTCAGCAATCTGTTCCATCTTAATCGCGCTTTGCAAACGGGTATACACTCCAACCTTTTCGAGACCCGCTTGCACCCATGTAATCGCCGTGAGCCCGTTCGATCCCGGTCTCGGCTTCATTCATGCCGCGATAAATGTTTCCCCCGCCAATTACGATAGCCACCTGGACACCGAGTTCCGTGATCGATTTGATATCTAAGGAATACTGCGAAAGAATATCAGGATCAAGACCAAAATTTTTATCACCCATCAATGATTCACCGGAAAGTTTCAG
>VBAU01000025.1 GCA_005883855.1 Bacteroidota bacterium | reverse complement strand
ATCGCCAATTTGCCACTGTTGGTATATTTATTATTCATGAGGCATTCCGCCGCACTGATGAAATCGTCAAAAACATTTTGCTTTTTATCCATCATGCCGGTCTTGTGCCATTCTTCACCATATTCGCTTCCGCCCCGCATACACACATTAGCATAGACCCCGCCTTGTTCTAAAAAGAAAATAACTGAAGGATTAAAATTTGGCGTAGTTGGAACATTAAATCCACCGTACCCATACATCAATGTTGGGTTGTTACCATTGAGCACAAGTCCCTTTTTGTAAGTCAGGAATACGGGAACCTTTGTACCATCCTTGCTGGTTATAAAGACTTGTTTGACATCATAATCTTCCGGCTTGAATTTTACTTCTGTTTTTCTAAACAATGCTGATTGCCCGGTTGTGATATTGTATTTGAAAATAGTTGGAGGGTAATTATATGATGTGAACGTGTAAAAAAACTCACTATATTTTTTTTCCGTGCCAAAACCAGCGGCAGTGCCAATTCCCGGCAATTTTATTTCGCGAATCAATTTCCCGTCATAAGTATATTGATACGTTTTGGTAGATGCATCCTTGAGATAAGAGAGAAAAAGATATCCGCCTCCGGTGCCTACATTCTGCAAAACTTCTTTTTGCTCAGGTATTATTGTCGTCCAGTTTTCCTTTGTCGGATTTGTAGGATCCAGGAGGACTATTTTGTAATTCGGAGCTCCGTCATTAGTTTGAACAAGCAATTTGCCGCCAACATTGTCGACCACATTAGGTTCCGTCGCAAAACCGGGAATCAGCAAGCCGAACTTTGCTTGCGAAGGATCCCTTGTATCCCAAAACCATATTTCGCCGCCACTTGTCCCCTCCGATGTATTTAGAATCAAGAATCGCTGATCTTCAGTCAGACCAACTGCAGCGAAGCGTTGCGGATGATCCTTGTCCTCGTAGATCAATTTATCTTCGGATTGATTAGTGCCTACCTTGTGGTAGAACACTTGCTGGTTGATGTTCTTTCCCTTTAGAGCATCTTCATCCTTTGGAGCAGGGAAACGACCATAGTAAAACGCTTCGTCACCCTTCCAACTAAAGCCCGTAAATTTTAGCCATTGCAACTTCTCGTCAAGAAGTTTTTTCGTTGCTACATCCACTATATAGCCTTCCTGCCAGTCGCTACCGGATTTTTGGATAGTGTATGCTGCATATTTCCCGTTTAGGGAAAAATTAATTTCTCCAAGAGAAACGGTCCCGTCGTCGGAAAATTTATTGGGATCAATGAAGACTTCCGGTTTTCCGGCCAGACCTTTTTGCCTATACCAGACGGCCTGATTTTGCAAACCATCATTTTTTGTGAAATAATAAAAATCACCTTTACGAAACGGTGCCCCGTATTTTGGATAGTTCCACATTTGCTCCAGGCGTTTCCTGATTTTCTCGCGATAAGGAATCTTTGAAAGGTAATCAAAGGTTACCTGGTTCTGCTTCTGGACCCATGTCTTGGTCTCTTCACTATTGTCGTCCTCGAGCCAACGGTATGGATCTTGCACCTTAACTCCATTGTAATCATCAACCACATTTTCCTTTTTGGCAACCGGATATTGTATTTGGGCCTGTAACCAAAACGGAATAAACAATGATAGGGCGAATAAGAAACGTTTCATAATTCGTGATTTAATTTTCTAAATTAAGGTTTTCTCATTTTGAAAACTCAGGTCTTATTTAGGTGTTATTAGAGAAATAGTAAGTGGCAAGCCCTCATCACTATTTTTGCATTGGTTTGATATTTGAATAGTTTTATGACATGAATGAAAAGAAAAAAACTTTAGTGCTCGGCGCATCGGAAAATCCGTCGCGATACAGTTTTCTTGCTTTGAACCGTCTGCAATCCCATAATCACCCCGTGGTAGCCATTGGTAAAAAGAAGGGCATGGTTGGTGTCGTGGCCATTGAAACCGAAAAAAAGCCTTGGGAGGAGGTCGATACAGTAACACTTTATCTTAATCCCAGGCACCAGGAAGAATATTATAACTACATTATTGAGTTAAAACCCAAGCGCATCATCTTCAACCCTGGCGCGGAGAACGATGAACTGGCCTCTATGGCCGCTAAAAAAGGGATTCAGCCTGTGGAAGCGTGCACATTGGTAATGCTTGCTACAAACCAGTATTAATAATTGCTTAGTAAAAAACTAAATCACCAATCGAAAATCTACGCAGCTTGTTCAAGGGTTAGCACTTAATTTTTTGTCTTTCCAAATCAAACACTTGCAAACAGGAAACTTATTTGCAAAATTTGTTTGTCCGTCCCCATTGTAGAACGGCAGTTGAGTAAATCCAACTGTGAAAAAAAATATCCTAGTTCGTTTAAACCAATACCTAAATGAGAAACCTAAGTATTACAGTACTCAGTGTATGCTGCATGCTTTGTTGTTTGTCGTCATCTTCGCAAACAACCCACCCCTCCGGCAAGATTCCGCTGAATGAGCCGGACAATAACAAACCAAAATTGTTTGCTGATCTACCTGATCAAATACAGTTCAATCCCAACAATTTTTCCAACCTTTTTCTGTTAAGAGTCGGTGAGTCCGTTAATATCCCAATAAGCGCTGAATTTACTTTTTCGGGGCAGGTGGTTTCAAAGGCTGAAGAGGCAAAGTCTTCGAGTGTGGTTATCAGGTCTAGCAACAGGGTTGGCGCACGACTCGTGTTTACAAAAGTCACTGATGCAGATAACAGCAACACATATATTGGACGAATCATCAGCCTGCAGCATGGTGATAGCTATGAAATCGTTTCGGAAAACAATCAATATTATTTTAAAAAGAAAGGACTCTATGATTTGATGAATGAATAATTGATTTACAACTGGCCTGTTTTTAATCCGCGTGTACCTATGGAAAACCTATTTAAAATCCACCTTGTATGAAAAACCTGAGTCGATCCGCGCGCCTTGTATTGTTACTTTGCACAGGCACTTTATTCGCGAACTCGCAGGTGCCGGTCTTGAATAGCTACCCAAGTGCGGCGCCCACAATCTATCTTGATTTTGATGGACAAACTGTTACGGGCACGGGTTGGAACGTAAGCGGGCCAATTTATTGCGGACCTTCGGGACTAAGTTCTAATCAAATAACCGAGGTCTTTAACCGCGTATCAGAAGACTATCGCCCATTCACTATTAACGTCACAACGGATTCAACGAAATATTGGAGCGCGCCAGCAAAGAAGAGGATCAGAGTTATTGTTACCGTCACTTCTGATTGGTATGGCTCCGCAGGCGGCGTGGCGTTTGTAAATTCATTCACCTGGGGCGATAACACTCCTTGTTTTGTTTTTTCGGCCTTGCTGAATTATAATTCTAAAAATATTTCGGAATCATCCTCGCATGAGGCTGGCCATACTCTCGGATTGCGTCATCAAAGCGTGTACAACTCCAGTTGTGTAAAGACTACTGAATACAATCCTGGCATAGGATCAGGTGAAATTAGTTGGGCCCCGATCATGGGTGTAGGTTATAGTCGAAACCTGACTACCTGGTACAACGGTCCGAACAGTATAAGTTGCGTAACAATACAAAAGGATCTCGACGTAATCACAAGCGCTGCGAATGGTGTGACATATCGTTCAGATTACATCTCGAACGCGCTTGCCAGTGCAGTTCCTGAGGCATTTGCGAACGATCAGTTTACCGCGAGCAGCATCCTTGTCAAAAACACCTACGAGAATGTTTACAAGTTCAATGTTCCCTCTTTAAAACTTTTTCAGTTGAGCGCGGTTCCTTTTAATGTAGGTGCCGGTAATGCCGGGGCTAATCTTGACCTGAAAGTAACTCTGTATAACAGCTCCCAGGTAGCATTGAATTCGTATACCTCCAGCTCTACGCTGAATGTACTTATCGACACAAGTTTAAATACAGGTACTTATTATTTCAAAATAGAGGGCACGGGCAATACATACGCTCCGAACTATGCGATCATGGGAGCCTATTCGGTCCAGGGTCAGTTGATCGAAAGTCCTTTGCCTTTGCACAAGCTTCAACTAAAAGGAACGTTTGACAAGGATAACCGCATGCTGAACTGGACAGTTCAGGCAGACGAAACAATGACAAAACAAATTATCGAAATATCCGCCGATGGGAAGAACTTTTCCGAGCTAAGGCAGCCAGACAACAATGATCGCTCATACAGCTACCGGCCAACCAACACAGGCGCTGCACTATACAGGCTATATGCTGAATTTGATAATGGAGGGCATTATTACTCAAATATCGTGGCCATTAAACCATCTGGCAACAATTATAAACCGAAAGTTTTAAATACCCTCGTTACAAATGGCGTGATCATAGTAAGTAGTCCGTCGGTTTTTGATTATTCCTTGTTGGATCTTGCTGGCCAAGTACTCGCCAAAGGAAAGGTGGAGAACGGGATGAATACCATTAGCGCAAATGGAATGATTACCGGCATGTACCTTATCCGGTTCATGGATGGAGATCAGCAATACACTGAAAAATTAGTTAAACAATAGCTTTTTTCGTTCTGAAAACAGAACATTAATCCGTGCACTATTTGTTGGTCCGAGGTTTTTCTATAACTTAGAAAAACCTCTTTTTGTTATGAGATGGAGAAAATTTAATGGCGACCCGATTGAACTACCCATTTACCAAGCCGTTGAAAATGCTATCAAACGTGAAACTGAAAAGGGTTTCAGATTAAAAGTTTGCATCGGCACAGATTCCCAGGTAAAAGGTCAGGACACTGAATTTGCGACAGTCATCGTTTTTTTGCGTGAAGGTCACGGCGGTTTTATGTTTATTCATAATGAAAAGACACGCCAGAAATTCACGATTAAAGAAAGGATGCTACTTGAAGTTGCCAAGAGCATTGAAATCGCTTACGAATTGTGTAACCTGTTCACCATTTACAATGTGGAAATGGAAGTACATGCAGACATTAACACGAACCCGCACTTCAAGAGCAATGACGCTTTGAAAGAAGCGATGGGTTATATTTTGGGAATGGGCTTCGCATTTAAGGCTAAGCCAGAAGCTTTCGCAAGCAGTAGTTGTGCTAATAAGATTGTAAACTGATCTCCTGTCGATTTTTTAGCCTGCCCCTGTTGGGGCAGCAACAAATCGTCTCCCTACTTTTTTTATTCAGCTAAGTGGCGCGTGATGTTTAGGTGAATTCGCCGCTGACGTGTCGCTAAAATGTTTATAAGCTATTCTATGGATGCAGACGTAGTATTAACCAATTTGATGTCTGCTTTAGCATCTAACTTCTGCCCGGTCAGATTTTTTATGGTCGTTTGGCCACCGCGGTAAAGTTGTTCCATCTTCGCAGTCTCACTCTGGGCAAAGGAAAAGGTGACCAAGACCAGCACAAATAAAACAACGACAAGGTTTCTTTCGGTTAATACTTTCATAACTAGGGATAAATTAAGATGCAATATAGCTGATAAATACCAAAAATTTCAGCCCGCAAAGTGCTATTTACCCACCACGAATTAAGAATTGCTCAACGTAATCCAGTACCTCATTTCGTCCTTCCCTGGTAATGGCTGAGGTTAAAAAGAAATTAGGAGGCGCTTCCCACGATTCTTCCAAAGCGTGCAGAAATAGATTTACATTTCTTTGCGTTTCGGTTACTTTATTTTTATCGGTCTTCGTGAATACTAAGGCAAATGGAGTTTGCCATTTACCCAGATTATTCATAAACTCGAGATCGATTTTCTGAGGTTTAAGTCTGCCGTCAATGAGCAAAAAAACAATGCAGAGATTGGTTCTTTTGCGCAAGTAACCTTCAATCATTTGCTGCCAGCGCCTACGATCGCGTTGTGAAACGTTGGCAAAGCCGTAGCCCGGAAGGTCAACTAGATACCAGGCCGTATTCTCTTCCCTACGGGAGCGGCTAAGAATTTCGAAGTGATTTATCAATTGTGTTTTGCCAGGCGTGGCCGAAGTTTTTGCCAACTTGCTGTTATTGCAAAGCATGTTGATCAGTGTAGATTTACCCACGTTACTTCGACCTATGAAAGCGATTTCCGGCCTGTCGGGTTTCGGGCATGCTTCAACCGAAGGACTACTAATCAAATATTTTGCTTCTTTTATTTGCATAAGTTCAATGACGGAATTCGTAAAAATGCAAATAGACTTTAAAATGCTAAACTCTCAAAACAAATTGTCGCCGCATAAAGACATAGCTTGAAAAACAATCAAGCAATCAAACAACGGAGCAATTAAACAATTAAGCGACTAAACCATTTGTCCTCACTCCTTACCTTCGCAACCGCATGACAAAGAGTTTGCCCCACGATAGTGTCAAGCCGCTCAGTGATTCTGAGAAAACAAAAAAACAGCAGGTTGCGGAAATGTTTGATGATCTCGCTGACAGGTACGACCTGATGAACCGGATGTTGTCATGTGGCATTGATGTTAAGTGGCGAATGAAAGCAATAACCGAGCTTAAGAAAGACAACCCGAAGCAAATTTTGGATGTGGCCACGGGCACAGGCGACATGGCCATCATTGCTTGTCGCCTCTTAAAGCCTGAAAAAATAATTGGCATTGATATTTCGGAGCACATGTTGGAAAACGGCAGAAAGAAGGTTGAAAAAGAGGGATTTAGTGATATTGTCCAGTTACAAACTGGCGACAGTGAGACAATAAATTTTGCCGATAATTCGTTTGATGCGGTGATGGTGGCGTTTGGAGTAAGGAATTTTGAGCATCTTGAGAACGGTTTGAATGAAATGTTTCGCGTATTGAAGCCTGGCGGTCAATTGATAGTAGTTGAATTTTCACGCCCTCGCGTTAGAATATTCCGTAGCCTGTACAACTTGTACATGAGTTTTGTGGCTCCGGAAGTGGCCCGCTGGTTTTCTCAAAACAAGAAGGCTTATCAATATTTGAATCAATCGGCGAAATTGTTTCCGGACCGCCATGATTTCGTTGAAATTCTAAATAGAACAGGTTATTCCAACACCTCATTTAAATCATTAAGCGCAGGCATATGTTGCATATATATTGGAAAAAAGTCCGTCGGATGAAATCGGGTTATGCATGGGTGGTCTTGCTTTTACTTATCACCTCAAATCTGTATTCCCAGGAAAGAGAGCTGTACCAAACCGACCATGACGTAAAGCCCTATTATTTTGGAATAACCCTTGGGTTCAATATTGCCAGCTTTCACACGGATCTGCATCCCCGCTTTTTACAATACGACAGTGTGTATGTTGCAAAACCAGTAAGCTCGGGAGGTTTTCAGCTAGGTTTATTGGCAACTGCAAGACTGACTAATCGCTTTGAGCTGCGCTTTAATCCGCAATTATTATTTACCCAACGCAACTTATTTTATAAGCT
>VBAU01000551.1 GCA_005883855.1 Bacteroidota bacterium | reverse complement strand
CATCACCTCCAGCTACAGCAATTACAACTACACTCCTTTTTCGATGGCTTCTATTCTAAATATGGAGTACCTGCATTTGAAAGACACTGCTCGCATGGGGGCGGACTTGGCATATTGTTACCAGCAAATAAAGAATAGCATCGTACTGAATTTTTTCCAGGCAAATGGTTATCAATTTTACAACTACTCTGTGTTCAACTTTGAAAACCAACCTGCGCCCGTGCGGGAAACTTTTTTACCAATAAGCACCAAGCTTATTACATCGCAAACTTTTCTCAATCACTTTTTTAAAATCGAGTAAAAGCGTCAGGGATCTAACTTACTACAACAAGCAGAATAACCAAATTGTTTATGACATAACATGGCGGATTGCACAACAGAAAACCGCAATACCAAAATTCGTATGTACTCATTTGATGATGCCTCACTATCCATATTATTACGATAAGAATGGAAAAGAATTACCCTTTGACAGGTTAGTGGAGGGCAACCAGGTCCATCAAAATGACTATATAGGTTATCTTCAGTACTCGAATAAAAAACTCCTTGAGCTAATTGATCAAATAAAAAATTCATCTGCCGCCCCGCCCATCATTGTATTAATGGGCGACCATGGATTTCGCCATTTTACAGAACCTGTCGATAGAAAATATCATTTCCTGAACCTTGCCAGTGTTTACTTTCCCAATCAAAGCTATTCAGAACTAAAAGACTCGTCTTCATCAGTAAACTTATTCAGGGAAATCCTCAATAGCCAGTTCTCACAACATCTCGAGCGCCTAAAAGATTCAACTATTTACTTGCACGACTAATGTTGAAGGAATATTTTTGCTGCTAATCAAGTTGAATGTTTGACCCGTCGCGCATACTAATCCTGGCTCCTCACACCGACGATGGCGAATTAGGTTGTGGCGCCACCATTGCTAAATTTGCGTCCCTCGGCAAAGAGGTTTTTTACGCAGCGTTTTGCCTTTGCTCAAAAAGTCTTCCGTCAGCATTTCCTGCTAATACATTGGAAATAGAGTGCAAAAGGGCCACTTCTGTATTGGGTGTCCCCGCGTCCCGCCTAATTCTTTTCAACTACGAGGTGCGGGAACTTCCGCAATCGCGTCAGAAGATACTGGAAGAGCTTTTGAAACTGAATAAGGATATTCATCCTGAAATGGTTTTATTACCCGCCGTTTCCGACATCCACCAGGATCACCAGGCCATTCACCATGAGGCGATTCGAGCATTCAAGAATATCACGTTTGCGGGTTATGAATTACCCTGGAATAACTATAGCTTTCACACAAATTTCTTTGTGAGAATATCAGATGATGAATTGGATAAGAAAATCGCATCACTCAAAGCATATGATTCGCAATCGCAGAAGAATTATATGAAGGAAGGCTTTATTCGCTCACTGGCAACCGTTCGCGGCATCCAGGCCAACAGTAAATTCGCAGAGGCATTTGAAGTGTACAGGTGGATTGTGTGAATAACGAGCAAGGAACACGGGATGTTGAATTAACTTCTTCATTCTTCCTTCGCTGTTCCTTGTTCGATATTCTTCATCTTTTGCACTCAAATACAATGTTACTCGCGCCGTCTCTAAGCAAGAGCTCATCTCCTTTATAAGTATACTCGCTCACCCTGTTTTCAAGGAGATCAAAGAAGGCATTCTCCTTGTCCATATTGTCGCAGCCCATTTTTGTCGAAGCAATTGAATTGAATTTGATGCTGGATCCCTTGACCGAAAATTTCCCGGTCAGATCAGGCTTCAGCTCAAAATATACGTTTGAAAGATTTTCCAACTCGGTCTTCTGCTGACGGCGCATACTTATTACTTCCCACCGTCCCATCATTTTATTGAGATCAGACTTTTGACGTGCCTCAAAATCTGTTTCAACAACCTGTACAATGGTCGTAGTATCTTCCACATCTCTCACCATAATATGTCGTGCCGGAGCAACTTGTTTTGCGGGAGAACAAGCCAAAAGATATACGATCAATGCGAGCGCACACAATAACTTCTTCATATTAAGAACACCTTTAGAGTTGATTAAACTGGTCACATTGGGTACAAAGCAATTTACCAGCCAATCTTCTCCCCAAATTTGCTGAGGCCAAAATATTTGTTCAAGGCGAGATTCAATCCAAACTGGTTATACGCGGTATTATTCTGATAATACGCCCTCGCATAGCGTATCTGTATTTTCTTGAACAACGCCCCAACTTCCAGGGAAAATCCGTTAAGGCCATTCCCACTGTTGCCAATGTTCAACTCCTGTCGGCGCAAATGATTATAGCCAAGAGAAACCTCAAGGTAATCGCCAATATAAATTTGTGTCGCTATCACGAAGTGACGAAAGATCTTATCGAAAGTAAAGTTGCTATTATTATTCGCGGGTTCAAAACCATTGTCGTTGTTAAATGTCGTGTCGTTATATCGAATGTCGAACTGGTGAAGGTGATGAGCAGTAATCGAAAAACCAAACGGAGCATGCTGAAGGCGCTTGGATATTCCGGCAACCAGATCAAAGGGCAAATCCTCGCCATTGCCGTCGGTATATTTTTTTAGTTGGAAACCCATGTTCTTCGCCACAACTGAAGCAGAAAATAATTTCACCGAATCATGAAATAAAACGCCCACATCTGCCGCAATGCCATTTGAGCGATACTGACCATAATTAGAGTTGATGAACTTAAACGCAGCACCATAATTCCATTTCTGCAAATAGCTTCTGGAGGCTGATACCTGCATCACCCAATCGGTTGGTTTAAGACTACCCAGGATATTCCCGGTCGCATCCGTCTGTTGTAAGTCTCCATAACTGAAATAATGCAATCCCCACAAAAAGTTTGTGTTTAACTGAGCACTGTGGTATGCTAACGACAAGTGATATGTTGTGATACCGGCATACATGCTATTAAAAACCGCGTTCATTTGTGTATGCATGCCCGCTGTAAGCAACGCGGGATTGGTAAACGCCATGCCTACATCATTTGATGTCTGGGAAACGTTTACACCGCCCAGCCCTGTTAATTGCGGCGTATTCGGGAGTTTCAGAAAATTAAAAACAGAATTACCGCCGAGAGTTTGCCCATGTACAAGCGTTGTCAGTAACAAACCAGGTATGATAATGGCCGACCTCACAGGTTACGAATATGAGAAAAGTTTTTTGAAAGCTACGAATCCAATGTTGTGCAGATACTTTAAAGCTGAAACTCCCCCATGAAAATGGAGGAGTTCCTTTTAACCCTTAAAACAACCAACATGAAAATTCTTACTATATCACATCAGTAAAAAATCATTTCTGGTTGCCTCCAAGGGTAAAATCTTTTTGTCAGTCTCCTAAAGAAAGTTCCAATACCTCTTTCATAGTTTTTACAAAATGAAATTCAATCCCTTTTATGAAATCCGAATTGATTTCATCCACATCTTTTTCATTCTGCAAGCAAAGAATAATTTCTTTCAAACCAGCACGCTTGGCCGCCAACACTTTCTCCTTAATTCCGCCGACGGGCAGCACCTGGCCACGTAAGGTTATTTCACCCGTCATGCCCAGATAAGGCTTGATCTTTTTACCAGTAACCGCCGATGCGATCGCGGCAAGCATGGTCACCCCAGCGCTCGGACCATCTTTAGGCACAGCTCCCTCGGGAACATGTATATGAATGTTCTTCTTCTCAAAGATCTTTGGATCTATGCCATATTTCTTGGCGTTGGATTGCAAATAAGTTAACGCTGTACTCGCGCTCTCCTTCATCACGTTTCCCAGGTTTCCCGTCAGTCTTAACTCACCCTTACCATCGCTTAGGCTGGTTTCAATAAATAAGATATCTCCACCTACATAGGTATATGCCAGACCTACCGCCACACCGGGAAGGTTTGCATTCTTGTATAGATCACTGGTATACCTGGGTTTCCGGAGAACCTTTTCAATATCCCTGGCAGATAATAAATTGATCAGCCTGTCATT
>VBAU01000550.1:2301-2698 GCA_005883855.1 Bacteroidota bacterium | reverse complement strand
TCCACGAGAAAAAAAATGGATGGGCTTTGAGCGCAAAAGGGGAAAGTTATCTGCACTGAATGCTTTTTTAAGAGAACGCGGCCGAAATGATTTTTCCTTGGTTGTTGGTGACCAGGACATATTGACCAACATAAAATATGTAATTACTCTTGACTCAGATACACAATTGCCGAGAGAATCTATTCGGAAGTTTATAGCGACTATGGCACACCCGTTGAACCGGCCTATTTATGATCCCAATAAAAAAAGGGTAACCATTGGATATGGAATTTTACAACCCCGTGTAGAACCAAGCATACCAAGAACAACACTCTCATTGTATTTAAGGATGCAGGGTAATTTATCTGGCATCGATCCATACACAAAGGTTTCCTCAGATGTGTACCAGGATCTTTTC
>VBAU01000550.1:0-2222 GCA_005883855.1 Bacteroidota bacterium | reverse complement strand
AGAACCGCATACTAAGTCACGATTTGTTGGAGGGTTGTTATGTGCGCTCCGGTCTCGTAAGTGATGTTCATTTGTATGAAGAAAGCCCTTCACAATATCAAACTGATGTAAAACGACATCAGCGATGGATCAGAGGGGATTGGCAAATTGGTGCATGGATGCTTCCTTTTGTTCCAGATAGCAAAGGACATTTAATAAAAAACAGGTTATCTGCATTATCAAGATGGAAAATATTTGATAACCTCAGACGAAGCGTAACACCACTTGCCCTGACCTTATTATTATTAGTAGGATGGTTTGTACTGCCATTTTCATGGTTCTGGACTGCAGTAGTTACAATCATTGTTCTGTTGCCGCTGATGGCTGCGGCCGGGTGGCAACTGATTAATAAACCTGAGGACATTAGCATCTCATCACATTTTATTGGAGTAGGTGTTTCTGTAAGAAATTTTTTCATCCGTTTTATTTTCGACTTGGCGGTTCTGCCTTACGAGGCATATAAAAATACGGATGCTATTGTGCGTACGAACTGGCGTATGATCATCACGCACAAAAAATTATTGCAATGGACTCCTTCCGCTGCTATGTCCCGCATACCTGGTAACAATCTCTGGCCTGTTTATGCAGCCATGTGGATTGCCCCTTTTTTAAGTATGATCACTACGGGACTTTTAGCATACTCAAATGCTGCAGCTCTGTATGTCGCGACTCCGATACTTATATTGTGGTTATTTGCACCGGCAATAGCATGGCGTTTGAGCAAAGAAGAAACAGAAAAAAAACCAAACCTTTCCGAAATCCAGAATTTGTTTCTTCATAAATCCGCACGCAGAACATGGTCGTTCTTTGAACAATTCGTCAATGCAGGAGAAAATTGGCTACCGCCGGATAATTTCCAGGAACAGCCCAGGCCTGTTGTTGCACATCGTACATCACCTACCAATATGGGACTTGCATTATTAGCAAATCTCGCAGACCATGATTTTGGATACATCAGTGGCAGGGAAATGGCAGAAAGATGTAACAATACCATACAGACAATGCGCAAGTTTGAGCGGTATAATGGACATTTTTATAATTGGTATAATACCCTTTCATTATTACCGCTTCATCCCAGGTATGTGTCTACTGTGGACAGTGGTAATCTTGTTGGTTTCTTGCTTACATTGCGGCAAGGACTATTATCACAGGCAAACGAACCGATCTTTAAAAAAAGCTTTTATGAAGGATTGATAACAATTGTAAAAATCATCCAGGAAAATTCAAGGAAGAATGATGAGAAAAAAACGGAAAGAATTATAAGTGTATTGAATGCTTCGCTTAATGAAAACAGTAATTCATTAAGTAGTATAAAAGGATATATCGATGAGCTTAGTTCTCTTATTAATGATTTATCGTTAACTCCTGCAGATGCCGAATCGAAAAAATGGATATCAAAATTATCCGTTCAATTAAATAGTATTCACGATGATCTGCTTCAAATTGTGCCCTGGATAAACTTATTACCTGTACCTGAAAATTTTGAGAAGCTATATACACTGGATAATATTCCATCCCTGCACGCGATTCTTAATCATTTTCAACTTTTGGAGACGGTTAATTTGTATCAGCAAAGTGAGAACAATACTGCAGACAACGAATGGCTAACTAAAATGCGTGAATGCATTTTGAAGGCCAACACAATAGCTGCTGAAAGAATTAATTTATTGAATCAATTGGCCCAACAATGCGAAGAACTAAGCGACGTGGAATATGATTTTCTTTTTGAGAAGTCAACCAACCTCTTAAGGATCGGGTACAATGTGGAAGAGCAAAGAAAGGATAATAGTTATTATGACTTGTTGGCTTCTGAAGCAAGGTTAGGAATTTTTGTTGCCATATCTCAGGGAAAATTGCCACAGGAAAGTTGGTTTGCATTAGGAAGATTATTAACCAATTCCGGGGGAGACCCGATATTACTTTCATGGAGTGGTTCTATGTTTGAATACCTCATGCCTCAACTGATAATGCCGGCTTACGAAAGCACCTTGTTATACCAAACCAATATTGCCACAGTAAAACGTCAAATAGAATATGCTGCACAAAGGGATGTCCCCTGGGGCATTTCAGAATCCGGGTACAATTCTGTCGATGCCAACCTGAATTATCAATACCGTGCATTTGGCGTCCCGGGCCTGGGATTGAAACGTGGCCTTGAAGAAGATGTCGTTATCGCTCCCTAT
>VBAU01000024.1 GCA_005883855.1 Bacteroidota bacterium | reverse complement strand
CGGTATATCGCAGCAGGATGGACTCGCCTTTGCTACGTTGTTACACACTCTTCAACTTTTATTGATAGTTGTCTTTGGCAGCGCTTCGTTGTTACTGTTATTCTCAAGAAACAAAAAAATACCTGCGACCACGTCTGCTTGAGCCTTGTTCCTGCTTGGTATGCACACTGCGACGTCTTTTTATTTGCACTTGTCGCCAACCTTTTTTATTTTTCCGATCCTAAATTAGAGATATGATCCGCGGAAAAAAGGTGGTGGTGGTGTTACCCGCTTACAATGCAGCAAAGACTTTGGAGAAAACTTACCGAGAAATTGACTTCAATGTCGTGGATGATGTGATACTCGTTGATGACAATAGCAAGGACGAAACGGTGGAAGTGGCCAAATCTCTTGGCATCAGGCATATACTCAAGCATGAAAAAAACTGGGGATACGGAGGCAATCAAAAGACGTGCTACCAGCACGCGCTGGGATTGGATGCAGACATCGTGGTGATGCTACACCCCGACTACGTCAATGGCTTATCTGATTGCCACTGGTGTGTTCCAGACGGTTCTGGCATCACGGATCCTCGGTGATCGGGCAATGATTAATGGCATGCCTGTCTACAAATATATTTTCAACCGGATGTTGACCTGGATCGAGAACTTCATTATTTGGGAAAAATTGTCTGAGTATCACAGCGGGTACCGGGCCTTTTCACGAGAAGTGTTGGAGCGAATAAATTTCCACGCCAATTCGGATGACTTTGTCTTCGATAACCAAATGCTGACACAAATATTTTACCTGGGCTACGAAGTGGGTGAGATATCTTGTCCCGCCAAATATTTTGAGGAGGCGTCGTCAATAAATTTTCGAAGAAGCATGAAATATGGCCTCGGGGTGATAGCAACGTCGATTCGCTACCGGCTCAATAAATGGAAAATCCTGAGATCAAAGATCTACCATAAACCAGAAGAGAAAAAAGTGCAAGTCATCGAGGCGACGTCGGAAAAAACAATTGATCCATCTCTGATGCTTTAACGCGCGACAATACTACAACTTTCCATTTCACTTGCTTGTCACATCGATGGGTGTTTTTACGAGGGGACGGAATCCATAGACGCTTTGTGGCAATGTTCATTGGCATTCTAAAAAAATATTTCTTTTAAATTTGGATGATAGTTAAAATGTTTCTAATTTTCGCTCTCTTATCTCTCCGTGCCGCCAACGTCCTTCCGAAAACTTTAAAATCCTCATCAATAAATTTTCCAGACTCTTACGTTGTTTTTTTATTCTACCCAATTGAATACTTTTTCATTCTACCCAATTGAATGCGTTTTTCGTTACCCCTTGTGAATACATGTTAAGGATAGCCTGATTAGCAGTTTTATCTACTCCCTACTGAAGCATTTTAATCATTACCTCGTGACGATTGAATCAGTTTTTTCTTTGACCTAAACCTAAATTTATGAAGGGATTTGTTACTCTATTTAAGCAAACCTTAGTTAACTGTTTTGAAAAGTTCGAAAAAGTTAACACAACAGGTGTCTCACCAAACCGTTTTCCCCACAACCACAAAATTCTTTTTATGAGAGGTATTTCTACTCCTTCACTAGTTCGGAGAGAGAAAAGTTTTGCAGGTAGTTTCAAGATTTTCTTGATACTCCCTTTGTTGTTTGCTCTTTTTATTCGTTCTGAGGGGCAATTAACGAAACGCATAGGAGAAGTAATATCTACTTCATCTATTACGTGCACTGCGGGGCCTTGCACCCCTGCGGGAACCATTGTGATTGATGGCAATCCGTGCGATTGGAACTCGTCTAACTTCTCATTGTTCCCCATTCGCAGTTATGTTCCTGATCCATTTGGTAACGGCGTGGTGGATAATCAGTTTACCGAAGGGTCAAAAGATTTTTTTGAGGCTCATGATCTGCGATGGTCAATCAGCCAGACGAAGGCCAAAAACGATATTGCGAACGGTGCGGCCGTCCTAATAGGGACGACTTTATACTTTGCTGGCGACAGAACATCCAACAATGGTGACGCACAAATCGGTTTTTGGTTTTACCAGAATGGTACGGGACCGGTGATTGAGGCTGATGGCACTCATGATTTTGCACCCGACCACGCAATAGGGGATCTTCTTGTGCTGGCTGACTTCACCGGGGGAGGACGAGATGCCAATGTAAGTGTTTACAAGTGGGTCGGCACGGGCGGTAATGTTCCCAATACAGGCGGCACATTGGCTACAACAAACTGTACGGGAATCGTGGCTGAAAATAACGATGCAATATTTCCAATCCCAACGGGTTGGAGTTTTCTCAATCCCTGTTATGACATAAATGAATTCTATGAGGGGTCGGTTGATTTGGCGTGTGTGACTGGCGGTGGCGCCCCTAATCTTTGCTTTTCCAGTTTCCTACTCGAAACAAGATCATCACAATCTATAACCGCTTCCCTTGACGATTTTGTTGGAGGTGCATTTGGTGCAAAACCACAACCTCCGACGGTTCCGCCAGTATCGAGATGTGGACCTGGCCCGGTAACTTTGACAGCTGATTGCACAGGACCATCGTCAGCCGTGCATTGGTTCACGACAGCTAGCGGTGGCACTCCAATTGTAACCGGTGGTATCTATACTGTATCGGGGAATTCGTTGACGGTAGATCCTCTTACTGCGACCACAACTTTTTATGCAAGTTGTGTTAATACAATAACCGGGTGCGAAAGTGCCAGAACCTCGGTAATCGCCACTTTAAATCCACCAATTACCGTTGTGGGGGATGTAATTCCCTCAGAAGCCGATAATGTTCCCGATGATCCAGATGGAATTATACCGGGATTACCATCTCCGGGTTGTCCAAAGCTGTACCAACTGAACCTGTTAAGGGCGAATGTTGTGCACTTTACCGCATCCGGTGCAACCACACTGAATTGGGCTATTATTGATGACGGCAATCCGAATGACAATATAACGTTCCAAAATTTTGGAGCAACTGCTACATTTACCATCAACAGTGGTATTGGTTTCTCAAGCGTATATAAATTTGTAGTTACCGGGACACAAAATGGTTGCATAAACACAGACACTGTTTGCATAGTCCCGTCCGCTATTTTACCAATTTGTAATTTGTGTGGACCTGACAATACGTGTGCAGCGGGTGCCGACCAGCAATACTGTCTGAAATCACTTTGCACCAATGCAAATGCTGATGCTCTTGACCTCACCGACTTCAACTATGTGTGGACTATTACCAACGTAGTGGGAACGGGAAGCGTTACGTTCGTAGGCAACAGCTTAAATGTAGCCTGCGTTACAGTTCATACTAGTGGAGCGGTCACTAGTTACACAGTACAATTAAATATTAACAACACAGGTCCATTACATATTAATGTTCCACCTTGTACCAAGTCAACAACGGTGACCTGCCCGACGCCTACAATCGGCGCAGCGGGTGGCAATCTAACGATTGAATGTACAGCAACACCAAGCTTCACCCCACCCACGGCATCAGATGCCTGTGACGGTGCGACAGTGAACATCGTGAGCACAACAACCACAGGTACCGCCTGCAACCAGGTGATCACGAGAAGATGGGATGCAACCAATGCCTGCGGAAATCACAGTGCAACTGTGAGCCAGTCAATTACAGTGGTTGACTCGCAAGCTCCGTCCATCGGCCAGGCCGGTGGCAATGCAACGATTGAGTGTACCACCATACCAAACTTCACGGCACCTACGGCAAGTGATGCTTGCAACGGGGCCACAGTGAATCTGGTGTCGTCAACCACCACAGGTAACGGTTGTTCGAGCGTCATCACGAGAATGTGGGATGCAACAGATGCGTGCGGGAACCATTCGGCGACGAGAACGCAAGTCATAACAATTAGAGATACGCAGGCTCCAACGATTGGCCAGGCTGGCGGCAATGCTACAATAGATTGTACAGCTACTCCAAACTTTACAGCCCCGACCGCATCGGATGCTTGTAATGGAGCAACAGTAAACTTGCTGACTGATACGCAAACAGGCACTTCATGCACCGTGCGTGTTTTCACAAGGACTTGGGATGCCACGGACGCTTGTGGCAATCATTCAGCAACGCGGACACAGACAATTACGGTATTGGGAAGCCAGGCGCCGACTATTGGTGAGGCAGGAGGCAATGCTACGATAGATTGTGCAGCTACGCCAAACTTCACAGCTCCGACTGCATCTGACGCCTGTGGTGCAACGACGGTGAACCTGTTAACTAACACGACCACGGGTAGTTCGTGCACAAGAGTCTTCACTCGCACTTGGGATGCAACAGATGCTTGTGGTAACCATTCTGCAACAAGAACTCAGGTGATCACAGCCGTTGACACTCATGCGCCGACTATCGGTGAGGCAGGTGGAAACGCTACGATAGATTGTACAGCTACTCCAAACTTCACAGCTCCGACAGCAGCCGATGACTGCAGTGGTGCAACCGTGAACTTGCTGAGCAATACAACAACAGGTACATCCTGCCTGAGAGTCTTCACTCGCACTTGGGATGCAACAGATGCTTGTGGTAACCATTCTGCAACAAGAACACAGGTGATCACAGCTGTTGACACTCATGCGCCGACAATCGGGCAAGCAGGCGGAAACGCAACCATAGAATGTACGGCAACGCCAAACTTCACGGCTCCAACAGCAGCAGATGATTGCAGTGGTGCAACCGTGAACTTGCTGAGCAATACGACTACGGGGAACTCTTGCTCAAGGGTGATTACAAGAACATGGGATGCAACAGATGCGTGCGGTAATCATTCTGCAACAAGAACCCAAATGATAACAGTGGTAGACACACAACCTCCGACAATTGGCAGTGCTGGCGCCAATGCAACCATTGAGTGCTCGGTTACGCCAACGTTCACTCCGCCGACAGCCTCTGATGCTTGCAATGGGGCTACAGTGAACTTGATCTCCGATGTTACATCAATGAGCTCAGTAGGAGTTCGCACCGAGACGAGAACATGGAATGCAGTGGATGCATGTGGCAACACATCAACCACGGTAAGTCAGACTATCACAAGACTTGCTTGTATCTATTGCACCTTCACTCAAGGATACTGGGGCAATAAGAACGGCCTGGCTACGTTGCCAAGCGTACTGACTACTCCGCTTACGATCGGACGTCCGGGACACTCAGTGATTATTCCTGCGGGAGGGGCTGGTAGTCCAAGCGTGATTAAACTCAACAGTGTAATGCCGGGTGGCACGTCACCTAAAGGGTTGCTCGCAGGCGATTGTAGTATTCTAGATCCTTGTTTCGCTGCTTATACAACTCACCAGGGAAGGATCAATAATATTCTATTGGCTCAGACAATTACCTTAGCACTGAATATCAGGTTGCATAGCGGCACTGGAGTATTGTCTACTCTGTCGCTTGGATCAGGATGCATAATCACATCGGGTGGATCATTCCAAATTGATCAGAGTGTGATCAGCTACTTAGGAGGTTCAGCAACAGTGGCGGATCTGCTCAACCTTGCAAACGATGTGTTAGGTGGTGTCAAGACCCCTGGAGTTGGCGGTGTTCCATCGTATAGCGCCATTAATGATGCAGCGACTGCAATTAATGAGGGCTTTGATGAATGCAGAACATTCTTCGGAAATTGCACGCCGGGTGTTACTACCTTGAAACCTAATGGTAACTCAGGCAACCAGGTGACGCAAGCAGTTGGTAATAAAGCGGAGAGCATAGCAGTTACACCATATCCCAACCCATTCAGTGAGAATGTGAGATTCCAAATCAAATCTGACATTTCAGGGCGGGGAACATTGGAAGTATACGACATGAACGGTGCAAAATTGCAGGTGGTTTACAGTGGGTACATTTATTCCGGTAAGCCGCAGGTAATAGAATATAAAGTTCCGGTTCTCTATAGAACCAACTTAATGTACGTTCTGCGAGTAGGAGGCAAGGTGGTAACAGGTAAGCTAATAAACATAAGATGATGTGATTTGAAAAACTATAGCATAAGGCTGTCTCTTTGAGGCAGCCTTTTTTTTTGCAGGACTTTGAGCTGAAATCTTTTTCCGACGTAAGGCAACCACATCACTTAGAATTGCTGACGAACTCCCCCAGCACCCCATATATGATTTTATTTATATCAACTCATTGTGGAGTTTTTTCACCATTTTGGAATTAGGAAAATCCGATGACCTTCTTTTCCAATGGAGAGTGCTTTGGTCTTTTATTTGATGTAAGAAGCCGTAAGCCTGCAAAGGTTCCCTATGTTTTCACACTACTTTCTAACGTCCGTGCCGCCGACGTCCTTCCGAAAACCTTAAAATCCTCTTTATATATCAGTGAATTTCCACTGGCTTTTTCGCTACCCTGAAAAAGATTTCTCCTGGCTAGTACAAATTCTTGGTTTCTTTATTTCGATTTCTTCTCGTTATGAATGTCTGTGTTAACAAACTTTCTTTTACCCTAAACTCCTATTTATGAAGGGATTTATTACTCTATTCCAGAAAACTTCCGTAAAACGTTCTTCACTGTTTCAAAGGGTCATCACAACCCGTTTTTTCTACAATCAAAATATTTTTTGTATGAACGGCAGTATTGCCAGTGAAAAACGTTTTGCAGGCGCTGTCAAAATTCTGTTGACACTTGTTTTGTCGTTTGTGTTTTTTCACTCAGACGGCCAAATAACAAGGCGATTTCAACAGCCGATAATAAAGGCACAAACGGTAACCTGCTCCCAGGGTCCATGTACGCCATCAGGGACCATTGTCGTCGACGGTAATCCTTGCGATTGGTCCAGTGGGAATTTCTCCACTTTTCCAATCAAAAGTTACATGACTGACCCCTTTGGTAATGGTGTTGTCGACAACCAATTTACTGAGGGGTCGAAAGATTTTTTTGACGGGCATGACCTTCGTTGGTCCCTAAGCCAAACAAAAGCGAAGAATGACATTGCCAATGGGGCGGTTGTGATAATAGGCACCACATTATATTTTGCAGGCGATAGGACGTCCAACAATGGTGAC
This sequence comes from Bacteroidota bacterium, assembly GCA_005883855.1. Taxonomy (GTDB): domain Bacteria; phylum Bacteroidota; class Bacteroidia; order Chitinophagales; family Chitinophagaceae; genus VBAU01. Next base: position 983 of record VBAU01000024.1, on the reverse strand, counting down.
GCGCAGATTGGCTTCTGGCTTAATCAAAATGGAACAGGGCCGGTGATAGAGGCCGATGGTACGCACGATTTTGCGCCAGATCATGCTGTAGGAGATCTTCTTATACTTGCGGACTTTACGGGAGGTGGCAGAACTGCGACCGTGACTGTCTATGAGTGGGTAGGCACAGGAGGCAACGTCCCCAACACAAAGGGAGCATTAAATACAACAAATTGTGTTGGGATTGCGGCAGAAAATAATAATGCGGTCTACCCAATCCCAACGGGCTGGTCCTTCCTCAATCCATGCTATAACATAAATGAATTCTATGAAGGATCAGTTGACCTCGCTTGCGTCACAGGCGGCGGTCTTCCTAATCTTTGCAATGCCAGCTGGATACTTGAAACAAGATCATCGCAATCGATAACCGCTTCACTTGACGATTTTGTGGCCTCCCCATTCGGCGGAAAACCACAACCACCAACAGTTCCACCAGCAGTAAGATGCGGTCCCGGATCGATAACGCTCACGGCAAACTGTAGTGGAGCAACCTCACAGGTACGCTGGTATACTACACCTACCGGCGGTACGCCAATTGTTACCGGTGGCATTTACACAGTATCTGGCAGTACATTAACGATCAATCCCCTAACCACCACCACAACTTTTTATGCGAGTTGCATCAACACGTCTACCAATTGCGAAAGCAGCACCAGAACCGCGGTTATAGCAACTATCGACACAGGGCCTACTGTCGTTGGAGACGTGATTCCTTCAGAAGCTGACAATGTCTCAGACGATCCGGATGGCATCATACCTATCGCCGGCAATCCCTCATGTCCGAAACAATATCAACTCAATTTGCTTAGGGCGAATGTGGTACACTTTACAGCTTCAGGAGCACAGACTCTTGTTTGGACACTTGTGCCAGATGCGAACCAAATTGACAATGTGACCTTCCTCGATAATGGAAATGGTACGGCCACATTTACTATAAACAGCGC
>VBAU01000552.1 GCA_005883855.1 Bacteroidota bacterium | reverse complement strand
ATAATTATTTTTTCGAAGCTCAAAGTTGGCTAAAAGAAATAAATTTTTATTGATAGTTGTAAACAGAAATACTTCTGAACTGTTATTGTTTTTGTTAACGAGATAAGATTCCGGGCATTATTCTTGCCGCCATTCGCTCCTTCACCAGGTGGAATTTATTCAATCAAAAAATTATTATTATGAAATACAGAGATCTTGGTAATACCGGAGAAAAATTATCCGCTATTGGTTTAGGCTGTATGGGAATGAGCTTTGCTTACGGCCCGCGTAATGATGATGAATCCATAGCTACCCTTAACAGGGCACTCGAACTTGGAATTAATTTTTGGGATACTGCGGATATGTATGGCTTTGGCCATAACGAAGAACTGATCTCAAAGGTTCTTGTGCCTAATCGTAAGAAAATTTTCATTGCCACAAAATTTGGATTCAGGCTCAAGGAAGACAGGTCGGGCACTTACCTTGACACTTCGCCTGCTTATATCAGGGAGGAGATTGAAAAAAGTTTAAGCAGATTAAAGATCGATACCATTGACCTGTATTATGCTCATCGTGTAGATCCAAAAATACCGATTGAAGAAACGGTTGGGGCTATGGCGGAATTGGTGAAACAGGGCAAAGTCCGGTATCTCGGTTTATCCGAAGCCTCAGCAAGATCAATTAGAAGGGCCAGTGCTGTACATCCCATTGCAGCCTTACAAAGTGAATATTCTTTATTGACAAAGGACCCGGAAGGTGAGATCCTGGATACCGTTCGTGATCTTGACATTGCATTTATCCCCTATAGTCCTTTGGCAAGAGGATTAGTAACTGCCACTGTGGAAGATAAAGATCAACTGGCCCAGGATGATTTCAGAAGAACCCTGCCGCGATTTGATGACGAGCACTGGAAAAATAATAAACAGCTGGTTGATGAATTTGCCGAGTTTGCTCATTCAAAAAATTCTACGCCGGCGCAGATCGCGTTAGCATGGGTGCTGGCACAGGGTGACGACATGATCCCTATTCCGGGTACCAAGCAACGGAAGCATCTTGAAGAGAATGCAGCAGCAGTTGACATTACACTTGCCGCAGATGATCTTGATGAAATTGAAAACATTGTAAACAATCACCCCAATATTGGTAATCGTTATAGCGAAGGTTCAATGAAATTGGTCAATCAATAGAAGCATTTGGCATGGCCGGGGTAATCCTGGTGTGCTCGTCTTTAAATTAAATTCTTT